>JAYWCE010000001.1:0-2714 GCA_043780775.1 Candidatus Altimarinota bacterium
AAATCAAAGATATATATTTCTTTGATACAGACAAATCTACTGCAATCGATACCTACTATCGTACACAGCTCGGTGATATATTCTCATTCCACAGCAATACTCTCACCTCAACTATGCCTGATAGCATATGATATTATGAGGACTATGTAGTGACCCAGAACCAGGAATACCTCATATACAAAAAAGAAATCCTCTCAAAAAATACTGTCCTCCATTCAACAATGATGCAAAGCGGTGGAAACGAGAAATGGAAATGAAAGAAGGCAAGTACGATGAGTGCGACCAGTTCCTCATCAGTCATACCACTCAAGGAGTGACTCGCCTATCTCGGTGGACTGGCTATTATATTACCACTATTCCTCCTCGTAGAGGCTCGTGGTGGATCGAGTATGTTCGTGAGCAATGGCACTGGATGATGGAACTACAACGGTGGATCGAATATCCGATCGAGCGGAACATCATGGGGATGATCGTTCTCTCATAGCAGTTCATCGAGTACGAGCTCATCGATCAGTTCATTTGGTGGTGGCGGATTCTCTAAGTGAGGCGGCTAATATATGCAACTATCCCAATTTGATCCTACATTCGCCGAGAGATATACTCCAGCATATTGGCTCGATTTTTTTATGCAAAAATATGACTTCAAAGAATTCTCAAAGAATCATTTTGAATATATTGACGCCAAGACTTTTATCGAGTTCTCAAAGGAGGAACAAGAAGCAAATAATGAAATAGTCAGACAAGTGAACGCTATATTTCGTCAGGCATATGATTTTTATCTTGAAGATTTTGCGAGCAACCTCCCAGAGTTCAGTGGATTCCAGGAGTTTTTTCGCAAAGAGTTCCCATATGATGAATACTTCATCGGAAGATATGATATCATGATCGATGAATCGAGGACCCTCAGATTCCTCGAAACCAACGCCAATACACCCGGTATGATATGTGAATCGCATTATCCAGCTCGGGCGCTCACACCGCCTGGGTATCTGAATCAATCAGAAAATATCATACGATATACACGAGACTGGTGGGCAACCAAAAAAATTGAACTCTGACTCAAAAAGATTGCCATCATCACGGCATATACACATGAGAATGAAGACTATTTTGTCTGTCGTACCTATGCCGATATCCTCATAGAGATCTACTGAGCTGAGAATGTGATCATCGGAGATATATACGATATGCATATCATCGATGATAGAATCATCTCAGTCAAGTGAGAGCCTATAGATGCCATACTCTCCTATTTCCCGCTAGAGTTTTTTCTCACAGATATGGATTTTGCTCTGCAGTTTTTCCATATTATCCAAGATGGCGGATGCCTACTTGCCAACCCGATCGAGAGTATGGTACTCCAGGACAAGCTGATATTCGCAATAGTATGGGAAAACATCGATCGATACATACCAGAGCAGCAGCATATCATCCGCAAACATATTCCATTCACGACTCGTACCTTTCAGGATGATGATACGAGATTCATCGCAAAGTGGAGATTCGGACGATATGGACGAGAGATATATACAGAGAGATTTTATACCAATATAGATGATGACAATAGATACATATACCAAGAGAAAGTCACCCCATGGACCGTCGATGCAAGATGAGACTACCTCGTCATATCTGCATATACAGACCTCCATGATTGTATCTCCTGGATATCTCGCAAACAAGAATTTCGTACAACCGATGATACCTATAACTGAGTCACTCTCGTCTATACTTCACATACATAATACCTATGAATCCATCCATCATATCTAGCATTTTCATAACCCTATTTGGTATACTTACGAGCCTATCAGGATCTGGTTGGTTTTGGGTTGTTATTATTTTCTTTCCTATTTTTGTACTATGGAAATTACAATTCCGCATTGTTAGTATACTGTTTTTATGATTTGCACTTGTAATGGCACTAATAATGGCCCAATGACTCATTGCCTTTGGCGATATTATTGTTTTTTTATATATATATTTATTATTTCTCGTTATGGGCAGAATGCTCGGAGTACGACAAGGAAATGCGGGTAATATGTCCCCATATCTCATATTCTCCGTTTGCATAGGAATCATATGAACTATAGCAATATCGATCATGATGCCAGATACACCAACTCCTATCGCCAAAACTATACAAACTAGTACCACGAATACGCGAACAGTAAACACATGAGTCATCATAAAAAATACTTACTCTCTAGTTGGTATCACAGCATCTGGTTATATGCAAGGTATAAGGCTATCATTTCCAGATCAATGAAATATTACAAATTCTGGTTGTACCAATTCCATCACTTTCACTGGAGCAAGCCAATATGAGAATAGCGTAGGACCTATAAGGGTCTGATTTATTCTCGATATGCTCAAGATAAAATACTCTCAAGACCCAATAGCCCTCAATAAGCTCGAGAATATTATCATCCATGACACCTATATAGAATTCAAAATACCTAATATCAAAATACATTTTAAAAATGAGGATGCTGGTAATATTACCATCGATAATAATGCTTACTTTACAGACAATCTTTCAATAAATCATTATACAGATTTACTTCCTACAATGAATGATTGGGAAAATCTACGCTCCAGTCTTCCTGGGAAACCAGAAGAGCAAATGCAAGCACTCCTAATGATTTTAAAAATCCCAATGAATGGTTTACTCAATAATAATTCACATACCTTAATTAACCCGGGAAAAGCAA
>JAYWCE010000002.1:0-2705 GCA_043780775.1 Candidatus Altimarinota bacterium
CCAGTCATCACCGACGACACACAGATTCTTCGTCTTGTTCGCGAGTATGCGGACGATCTCGTATTGCAACAGGTTGGTATCCTGATACTCATCGACCATGAAGTATTGGAACCTATTGTGGAAATACTCGAGTACCTCCGGGAGATCGAGCACCTGACGAAATAGGAGGAGGAGATCATCGAAATCCAGAGCATTGTCCGCCTTGAGTCTGCCAGCATATTCCTTGTAGATCTCGAGTACGACCGATCCATAGTAGGAGTCAACAGTAGCTGAGAAATCACTCGGAGTCATTCATTTTCACTTGGTCTGTGAGATCATCCCATGGACTCCACGAGGGTTGAACTCCTTATCATCGATGTTGAGTTTTTTCATGATATCTTTCACGACTCTCAGGCAATCGTCTGAGTCATAGATGACAAAATCCTTGCCATACCCGACACGATCGATGAACATACGGAGAAAGAATGACGCCGTCGAGTGAAATGTCCCAACCATCGGGAGACGATGTTCACGAAATGGATTGAGTCCATCGGGGTTGAGGCCCAGTTTCACGGCGATACGTCCTCGCATCTCCTTGGCTGCCTTGTTCGTGAACGTCACACAGAATATCGATCTCGGATCAATATCTCTCTCATGGATCATCGAGACGACGCGTTCGGTGATGGTATGTGTCTTGCCTGATCCAGCTCCAGCATTGATGAGAAGTGGTCAGTCTATGGTATCTACGGCGATCTGTTGTTGGGGATTGAGCATGCGGAGAGTATAGGAAAAATGATGAGAAAGTCGAGCAAAACTAAAATATTCCGAGCGCTCAGCATCCCAATTGGATTTATAGCTATTTTTCCTTGCATTTCTATTTCTTTCTAATATACTTCGTACCTAGTATACTCTCTGTAATTATTCGTACTTGGATCTCGTCAAACTCTTCGGCTCGCGATCGCGAGTCAAACTCCTCGAAAAGCTCGTTATCGAAGATGTCATAGCCAGATCAAATACTGGATTTTTTATTCGAGAACTCTGTCGTGATGTCGATGAGCAGATCAATGCTGTACGCAGAGAGCTCATGAATCTGGAAGCTCTCGGGATTCTAAAATCATATGAGCAGAATAAGAAAAAATATTATCAGATGAACCATTCCTCAGCGATATATCCTGAATTGGTCGAGATGTTCCTCAAGACCTATGATGTGATGAAGCCGGTGAAGGAGTTCTTCAAGTGACGCAAAACCCTCGATCTCGTGACGATATCTGATGCTATACTCAACTTTCGCAACGAGACAACGAACAATATCGTAGATATATTCATCATTGGAGAACTCGATAAGATCGAGTTCAACAACTTCCTCGAGAAGACATTCTTCGGGAAAAAAGTAAAATACGCCATTATGACTCTCGATGACTTCTCCCATAGGCTCGAGTATGATGACAAGCTCGTACTCTCGATCCTCGCACAGAAGGGTAATATATTCCTCCGAGATCGACTCGAGATAGAGTGAACAATAGATGCCAAACTCAGAGCCAAGAAGATCTTCACAAAATAAAAATCCGTACCGATAATTCGGTACGGATTTTTCTCTGTTATTAAGATAATATTATGAAAAATATTTAGATAAGAATGCTCTTGATTGATGCATTTTCTCTAATATCTCTCTGTCAGGTGCACCAGCAGAGAGTGACTCGGGATCTACTGACAGTGAGAAATGTCCCGTATATCCTATATCCTGCATTTTGATGAGGAGAGATTCGAGTGGCATGGTTCCTTCACCTGGGAAGAGTCCTATTTTGCCATCATTCTTATCTGAAAGATAAACAAATCCCATCGTAGAACCGAGCAAGATGAATGTCTTCATGAGATCAACCCCACTACCCGGATCTACATTCTCGATCGAGAGTGCTGTGTGTGCTGTGATTTTTTTGATCGTCTCGGGTCTCGCATCTCCGTACTCTGATATGACGAAGAGCCAAGTCTTCGGTGGAGCATTGATGATATTGATCGTGATATTCGGATATTTGTGAGCTACGAGTTGGAGATATTCCCCGAACCAATCTCGCTCACGATCGAGACGATGTGGTGGATGTATATTGACTATATTGACTCCGATACTATCCGCCAGAGTGACTACTGCATCACATTGCTTCTTCGTCAGCTTGCGTGCTGGTGCTGTGATACTCACCACTCGTAGATCTGTCGACTGGATGAGTATATCGATATAGCTGGCATCGTAGGTGTCATATGCATCGAAGTCGACAGAAAGATCGACCCCATCGTATCCACCCTGTTTGACAAGAGCAAATATACGATGGAGACCATATCCTGCGAGTGATGATGTAGAGAGGAGGAACATAAGGGAAATAAAAGATGAAAACTAAAGGATAAAAAACGAACGATGAAGAATTAGAAATATCTGAAACCAGTCTACTCTTTTTTCACTAAAAATACAAATATTCTCTGTGTATTTTTTTGTCCTCTCACTTTTAGTTTTTATTTCAGTTACTGCTATCTATGCGATACTCAGAGAATCTGACACGACGGTGGTCGACGAGGTACTGGATTGCCTTTTCATTTTTGTTCAGAGTTGCATTGCCACTCTTGAGTTCGAGGAATATTATCTCACGGAGTGACCCCTCAGAGAGTCCATCAAATATGATATAGTCGCAACCCTTCCCGATGAATACCATATCCTTCGGAGCGTATGGGAAGTTCGG
>JAYWCE010000003.1:0-2705 GCA_043780775.1 Candidatus Altimarinota bacterium
GAATCGGATTCGATATCATTTTCCAAAATCCTGATGTAGCAGAAAAAGAGTTTGCAAAAACAATGGAAAAATATAATAATATTGTTTTAGGTACCTCTGCTCAGATTGACAAACCTGGTGAGTATCATTGTGCACCAGAATCATCAAATAGTGACTGATCTTCAGATCTCACATGTGAAGGATTTCCAAGATCCACATACGTAAAAGTTCCATGGGGAGTCATAAATGTAGGAAATCAAAATTCAAATGATACAACAAAAGATAGCTACGGAGCTTACTCTCGGATAACAAAGATCGAAATTGGAAAAGAATCTGGTAGTGACATATTCAAGACCATTCAGGGGCAATTAAAATCATTAAATAAATTAAATACTGATATATATAGTCTCCCGATAGAACTCGTACGACTACAAGATGAGCATCTGATCATGAAGTCACAATTTCGGTCAGCTACAATACTCAATCCATATTTCGGCCCACCTGGATCATATTCCGGCGGATCAATGATCGATATACTCAATATGACGAGTTACGAACTAAAGGACAAATTCGAGGGCAAATATATCCTCATCGGAGAATCAGGTACACTCATCCACGATAGTCTCATATCTCCCGTGACTGGCACACTGATGGATGGAGTCGAGCTCCATGCCCACTTTCTCGATGGACTCCTCCAGAACAAGATGCTGACTCGTCTCTATAGCAATACCTCATTCGCAGTTGCGATCTGACTCACTCTCGTGATGGTGATCCTCTATCTCCTGCTCCCGAGCTACCTATCGCCAATACTTGCAATAGTGATGATGGTATCTATTCTCTGGGTATCTCGCTATCTCTACGATATCGAGCGTCTGCTCGTCGATATTTTCCCCCTCTTTCTCGCGAGTGGACTCCTGACGTTTCCTCTCACTTTTATCTATCGGTTCTTCGTGGTGGATCGTGAGCGTCGCTATATCGAGAACGCGTTCGGACACTATATCGATCCCAAGATGGTGAAGATGATCAATATGGAAGAGGTCGAACTCACGCTCGGTGGTGAGCAGCGAGATGTGACTGTGTTCTTCTCAGATATCGCAGGATTCACGACAATCTCTGAGGCACTCGGTACTCGCGATCTGTTTTATCTCATGAGCTCATATCTTTCTCGTATGACGGATATCCTCATCCGTGAGGGTGGGACGCTGGACAAATATATAGGGGACGCAGTGATGGGATTTTTCGGAGCTCCAGTCACGCAGGCAGATCATGCTCGGCGAGCCTGTCGGACAGCTCTCGAGATGAGGAAAATATTACCCGAATTCAACCGTGAGATCACAGAGCGTGGAGTCGCACCGATCGAGTTCCGAGTCGGGATCGCGAGTGGAGAGGTGATGGTGGGCAATATCGGGTCTCAGGATCATTTTAACTATACGGTGCTCGGCGATACTGTGAATCTCGCATCACGACTGGAGGCAACGGGCAAGGAGTATCTCGTGCATATCATCATCTCAGAGTGAACTCGCTCGAGAATCGGAGATGTATTTGCCCTACGAGAGCTCGATACTATCGCAGTAAAATGAAAAACCGAAGGTGTGAGAATCTATGAGCTCATCGGACTCATCTGAGATATCACAGATCAGACAATCCATAACACCTATGAGCGGGCTCTCGCCCTCTATCGATCGGGGTCATATCTCGATGCTGGCAAGCTCTGGGAATCACAGCTCACCCTAGATCCACCATCTTGAGTTATGGCGCTCAGATGTGTCGATATTCTCAAGGGAAATATTCAGGTCGAGAACGGAGTCTATCATATGACACACAAGTAGGAGAACTATATGAGTGAGATATTTGCAAATCAGAGAAATAACTGATATAGTTCAACTATACTAACACAATCATATGATGACTTTTATAGAAAGGAAACAGTTCCTCAAATATTACCTGGATTTCTCGTGTGCATTTTCTGGTATGGAAAAATCTATCTTATTTGTTCGTTTCGATGAACTCGCAGCGAGCGATCAGACCGAGGTACTCGAGGCTCTATATCAAGAAGTGATCAGACTACAACACATCTTCGCCTAATCAATACCACTACCAATAATCCTCCCAACATATGGAAAAAATAGACTATAGCCTCCCAACAGAAGGAATCAAACTCAAAAATACTACACCATCGATAACTGAAACATCAGAGAGAGAGATCAGCAGAAAAACTGAAACAAGCAGTAGAAACCAGTACTACTGCTCGTAATAAAGTGGTAAGTGTATTTGATCGTAGTGGCAAACCACTCAATCTCTCACTTGAGCCAAAACCAAATACAACTTTCCCGATCACCATAGAGTCAGGAGTCAAGAAAACAAGCTATGATCCAAAATGAAACAACGCTGATACGGGATGAATGAATATGGCCTTCGGATACGGGGATCAGCAAGTAGCATATGCTCAACGAGGAGTAGAAAGAGCTCAGAGTTGGGTAGATACAACTGGGTACAATATCACAGAATCCAAAAGGGTTCTCCAAGATGCACAGAGCTCCTATACGAATGCTCAAACTCAATCAAATAACTTTTATAACACTCCTAGTACCCAGGCCGCTCTCAATCCTGGATATAATGCTATCAATGATGGGGCAGCAATGTGGACAACAGATAGTCGAGGTCAATGGATGATCACTCGTACACCGGGGAGTACGATCTCCCAGCTAACTCTAGATAGCTTCAAT
>JAYWCE010000004.1:0-2694 GCA_043780775.1 Candidatus Altimarinota bacterium
CCTGTCACGGCAGAGGTCGCGAGTTCGAGTCTCGTCAGCACCGCCATTTTTCACCCCTATATGGGGCCTTAGCTCAGTTGGCTAGAGCGCCTGTTTTGCACGCAGGAGGTCAAGGGTTCGACTCCCTTAGGCTCCACCATATTTATAGATTGTTAGATTGTTCGAATGTTTGAGTCTTTGATGACTCCTTTCCGATCTTCCAACATTCCAAGATTCCAATACTCTAACTCTCAAATACTATGTGACTCCGCAACAAACGTCCCCACAATATGGTCTATGCCGTAGATCGCAAAGGAGCTAAATCAGGTGGTAAGGTAGGTAATGCTATCAAGCACTACAAGACTCTCCAAACTCGAATAGCATTCGAAGGAAATACTCTCTGGCTCCAAAATGCTATGACTCGAGTTCTCGCCAAGTTCAAGAAATATGCGGTCAATATTGCTAAAATCTAAAACACTAATCTAACTCCTATGCCACGACTCACTACCTACGCACACAAAAAGCTCAAAAAAGCTACGATCCGTATCGACAAGAAAATGCGAAAAACTAAGAAATAAAATTTGATTTTTCTTATTTTTCGATACAATTAGTCCACTTTATTTTTTCTACTCTCTAGGGGTATTCTAATCTTTTCACTATTATGGCTGATACATACGACCGTTCAAAACCGCATATCAATATTGGTACTATCGGACACGTTGACCACGGTAAAACTACTACGACTGCGGCGATCTCTCTCGTTCTCTCAAAGAAATATGGAGGTACTGCCTTCAAATTTGATCAGATCGATGCTGCTCCAGAGGAGAAGGCTCGTGGTATCACGATCAATACAGCTCATATTGAGTACTCTACTGCGACTCGCCACTATGCTCACGTTGACTGTCCAGGACATGCTGACTACGTCAAGAATATGATCACTGGTGCAGCTCAGATGGACGCTGCGATCCTCATCGTTGCGGCTACTGATGGACCAATGGCTCAGACTCGTGAACATATCCTCCTTGCTCGTCAGGTTGGTGTTCCATACATCGTCGTATTCATGAACAAGTGTGATATGGTAGATGATGTCGAGATGCTTGATCTCGTTGAGATGGAGATCCGTGAGCTTTGTTCGAAGTATGACTTTCCTGGTGATGACCTTCCGGTTATCCGAGGCTCAGGTCTCGTTGCTCTCGAGAATCCAGAAGATATGGATAAGGCATACGGTGCAAAGACAATCATCGAGCTCTTCGAAGCAATCGAGACATATATCCCAGTTCCTGAGCGTGCTCTCGACAAGCCGTTCATCATGCCAGTTGAGGATGTATTCTCTATCAAGGGTCGTGGCACAGTAGTAACTGGCAAGATCGAACAGGGTGTTATCAAGGTTGGTGACGAAGTTGAGATCATCGGTGTTCGAGATACGCAGAAGACTACGGTTACTGGTATCGAGATGTTCCACAAACTCCTTGACCAAGGTCAGGCTGGTGACAATGCTGGTATCCTTCTCCGTGGTATCGAGCGAACTGATGTCGAGCGTGGACAAGTCCTCGCGAAGCCAGGTTCTATCAAACCTCATACAAAATTCGAGTCAGAAGTGTATGTTCTCACAAAAGATGAAGGGGGGCGTCATACGCCATTCTTCCAGGGGTACAAGCCCCAATTCTACTTCCGAACTACTGATGTGACTGGTTCTATTGCTCTTCCAGCAGGTGTCGAGATGGTCATGCCTGGTGACAATATCCAGATGACTATCGAGCTCGGTGCTCCGATCGCGATGGATCAAGGTCTCCGGTTCGCTATCCGCGAGGGTGGACGAACGGTTGGATCTGGAGTGGTTGCGAAGGTTCTTGCATAATTGGTTTTTTCTCTCATCCTGTCCTGAGTAATCGGGACGAGATGGAGAAGATACTTATTCGTCTCTCAGAGATTCTGAGAGAGTCCCGAGTATATGTCATTGCATCCACCCTTGGTGGATGGTCAGACTCTTACATTCTTATTCTCTATTCTCTCTATGGCTACCAAAAAAGCTGCATCTACAACAAAAATCCGTCTTATCGTAAAAGCATTCGAACATAAGCTCGTCGATGATGCAGTCACAAAAATTATCGCAACCGTCAAAGAAAGTGGCGCTGTCGTAGTCGGACCAGTTCCACTCCCTACAAAAATCGAGAAAATCACACTCAATCGATCAACATTTGTCAATAAAAATGCTCGTGAACAGTTTGAGATCCGACGTCACAAGCGTCTCATCGATGTGATGGATCCAACTCCGAAGACTCTCGAGCTCCTTCAGTCTATCAATATTCCATCTGGAGTAGGAGTCGAAATCAAAGTTATGTAATCCTATAGAAAACTTAGAAAGAAGAACTCCTAACTTAGAAATAAGAGAAAGTTCGGGAATCTAAGGCCTAAGATCTAAATCCTAAACCCTAAAACTATGTCTCGCGTCTGTCAACTCACTGGTAAAAAAACAGCAGTAGGAAACAATGTTTCTCACTCAATGCGTCATACAAAACGACGATTTTACCCAAATCTCTTCTGGAGAAACATCAAAGATCCTCAAACAGGTATGATCGTCCGTCTCAGGCTCTCTGCGAAGGCTATCAAAACTCTTAAAAAGAAAGGTATCATGTAAAAGAACTTAGGGCTTAGTGCTTGAGTGATGAGAAAAAGAAATTGCTCTCTAAAAACTAAGTCTTAAGCTCTAAATTC
>JAYWCE010000005.1:0-2675 GCA_043780775.1 Candidatus Altimarinota bacterium
ATTTGTAAAATATGGTGGAAGACGGAATATAATATATGATTTCTCGAGAAGATCGATATAACGCTCTACTGTTTTTGTATCGATTCCCAGTTGTGTAGCAAGCTCATTCATAGATACCTCTTGTCCAATCTGGAAAGCGAGCAATCTCAGTAGTCTCATGATAACATCGCTATTTCTCACCTGTTGGAACTCGAGAATATCTCGGTATAAACTCGAATTTGCGAGTTCTTTGAGTAGCGATATTTTCTCTTCTCGTGTTCCTAGCTGCAATACACCAGGATAGGACCCAAATACCATCAAGTCCGTACGTTGCCCTTCCAGTGCTTGTCGATCATGAGTCAAAAGAATTTCAGACATACTAATAGGGTACATGAGAAAAATACTTTTTCTCCCTGTTAGTGGCTCTGCCGTATTGTCAATCAGATTGATAGAAGAAGATCCCGTGATAATAATCTGCTTGGTATCCTTATAAAAGTCGACTAATAATTTCAGAGTATTTCCAATATTTTCTATCTTTTGTGCTTCATCGATAAAAATGATTTTTTTGTTATCTGTATAGGTACGCAGATTCGCAAGATCATTGACCGATAGGAGCACTCGATCCGTGATACTATCACCCGTCCAACGGACAATCTCATTCTCAGAAGTAGTCTGTGATAGAATAGTCTCACAGAGCGTTGTTTTGCCGACTTGACGTGGACCAAGGAGCATGATTATTTTTCAGGTGAAAAATGAAGCCTCGATTTTTTTTTGCTGAATACGATGATACATATATGATTTTTAGGAGTACAATCCCAATTATTGTATGACTTCTAGGAATAAAATCAAGAAAGATCTCTCATATATACTGAGAGATCTAGAAGTCGAGATCGTGAGGAATCGGAGTGTGACGCTAGAGTGGAGCTAGCTGAGGAGCCAGTTATCACATACTGAGAATCACTCCAAGCTCAACAATCTAGAAAACAAATAATAAAAATTTCTAATATTAGTGAATAACACTCAATTATATTTATGTAAAAAACATTATTCGCAAAAATATGTAACTGTTGTTGCATGATACACGAAATCTCAATAAACAAGTCTAGAATTTAAAGGGGAACATGATAGTCATCTATGATCGACTCCACGCATTGGCATTCCTAGAGGTATACATCAGATTGTGGCATTGCAATATACTACTCTAGCCAATTGGGGACTAAAAGATCCTCATCCTGTATTACCTCTACCTACCCAGCGGCCCGTTGTAACACAAGCAACATTGGCAATATTACAACTTGCAGATCCTCCACCGCCAGAGCCAACACATGACCATGTCTGTGATCCTCCACATGAGCCTGCTGAGTATCCAGAGGTATTACCAGATGTACAACTATTCGCTGTAGAGCCACACACTCCATTGACAGGGATAGCACACGCTTGTGTATTACAGCTCTGAGATACGGCTGGCTTGGTGCCTCCACAATAGATATCAGCTACGATAGTACCGTCATGTCGCTTGCACTGGACGGTGCGTGACTGGGCTCCCCCTCCACATGTGAGACTACATGAGCCATACGCACTTGTAGTCCAACTATATGTACAGTTTACTATATTCGGAGAGATGAGTGCATTAGAGCGGAAACTCAGATACTCAGGTGCTGTCCTTGCTGGGATGAATACATTTTTACCATCTGGTGCACTGTACCCTATGCATACACTGTGAGCATCGATGATAGTAGTAGTATTGCTATCTACTCTCCAGATTGTCTGTGATGCAGCGATCAGTACTCAACACCCTACGATGAGTACTCCCAAGAGTCCTATCATATACTTATATATGATTGATAGCCTAGATCTGGATTTCATGATATATATAATAATATGATAAATTTATTTGAGTTGAGATTTGATCCCTGCTAGCTCAGTACGAAGTATCTCGATCTCTGCTTGTTGCTCCTTGATCGCCTCGATGAGCGGAGCCACGAGATTCCCATATTCCACTGATTTGAATCCAGTATCAGGATTAGTTTTTACGAGTTCTGGGAATACAATCTCTACTTCCTGTGCAATCACTCATATATCTTTATGTCCTGTAGATTTCCATCTATACGTATATCCACTGAGAGATAATATTTTATCGAGAGAATTTTTCAGTGGGGTGATATCTTCCTTGAGTCGTCTATCTGATGTATAATAGTATTGATTTGCCTCAATATTATTAGATACTTTGATGTTTCCTATAACATGTAGTTTCTCAGTTGGAGTTGTTGTTCAGATTCCAACGTTGCCTCCAACTGCATTGATCGCTACTGCAGCAGATGAGTCTCATTGTATATTAAATACTCCATTGTTGTCAATACCTGTCCAGTATTTACGAGCACCAGCAATCATCCATTCCATATAGTTCCATGAGTTACCAGTTGTTTTGTTGAGACGGAGAATATTGTCAATGGAACTCGCTATCTCAAATTTGGATCATGGAGTAGCAGTACCGATACCGACGTTACCACTTGGCTTGATCCACATTTTTGATACTCCACTGGTATGAAAAGAAACATCCACACTAGATCATGTTGGGGTACCGAATTCGATTTGATTATATCAAGCTTGATTGTAGTAACTCATTCCTCATTTGCCGTTTACAAATACATTACCAGTGACATCGAGCTTGGCCACTGGACTCAGTGTCCCGATAC
>JAYWCE010000006.1:0-2637 GCA_043780775.1 Candidatus Altimarinota bacterium
GTCAACAAAGGCTCACCTCATTACTTTCTTTTGTGGAGTGAAAATTTCCAGGTGAAATAGATGAATTTTCTCTTACGGGATTAACAGTTTTAAAAGAACTCAATAAAAAAAGATTTATTGACCTCTCAAAAGAGCAGCAAAATAAAATTCGATCAACGACACTTCATACTATAGAAATCAAAAGAGAATCAAATGAGGATATAAAATTCGAAATATTTGAAAGACTCAATACAGGATCCATTAAACTCAATGAAGATGAGATACGAAATACAGTATATCGTTGACCTTATATTAATCTTCTTACGGAACTTGCAGATAGTGATTTGTTCGATCGATTAGTGCGTAAATCAAATTTTAAAAATAGAATGATATATCGTGGAATGATTCTCCGATTTTTTGCATTATCTGAACGATCGTATTTGAATTATACACCTAGTATCAAGCAATTTACTAATAAGCATCTGCGAGAATTTCAATTTCTTTCTCCTGAAAAACAAAAAGAACTTCGAGAAAAATTCAAAAATACGCTTGATTTGGTAAATACGGTTTTTTGAGAGAATGCATTTCGACGATATGAATGAGGAAATGCTGATAATCCAAATGGAACAGGATGGGTATCTGTACGCATAAATATGGCAATTTTTGATGTACAGATGTGTTCACTCGTTAATTTTAGTAAAAACCAAATAATCCAACATGCAGATATTATTCGTGAGACATTTATTGATCTAATGTGTGGTAATGAGAAATTTAAAAATTCAATACTTATTGAAACAAGTAATCGAGAACAAGTTCACACAAGATTCAAAATTTGGATGGAAGTTCTTGAAAAAATTGTAGGAAATCCTCTCACGGAATCAAGAATTTTCTCATATAGTATAAAAAAGTTCCTTTATGATAATAATAGAACATGTAGAATTTGCGAACAACAAATTCTCAGTATTGATGATTCCGAAGTAGATCATATTATGCCATATTCTCATTGATGAAAGACGGAAATTGATAATGCCCAAATTACACATAGATACTGCAATCGACATAAAAATAATAGTGTATAGACTTATTCTTCATTTTTTTACCACAAATTACTATGCACCGAACACATACCGCTGGCGAACTCACTGCATCTCATATCGGACAGACCGTCACTCTCTCAGGCTGGGTGGCGAACCGTCGTGATCACGGAGGACTCATATTCATCGATCTGCGTGATCGCTATGGGATCACGCAGACTGTCTACGATCCGACTGAGAATGCTGCCGCTCATACTGTGGCTGATACATTCCGTAGTGAATTCGTAGTCAAGCTGACTGGAACCGTCCGAGCCCGTCCAGAAGGGCAGACAAACTCCAAGATCTCAACTGGGGAGATCGAAGTTATTATTTCAAAAGCGGAAGTACTCTCAAAATCTGAAGTTCCACCGTTCGAGATCAACGAACATACGGGAGCATCAGAGGAGATCCGACTCAAGTATCGCTATCTCGATATGCGTCGCAAATCCATATTTGATAAGATCGCGTTCCGAGCAGAGATGAATCAGTTCACTCGTAACTGGTTCACGGCAAGTGGATTTCTCGAGGTACAGACTCCGATATTCACTGTGTCATCTCCAGAGGGAGCTCGTGACTACCTGATCCCATCTCGTCTCCACCCAGGCAAGTTCTATGCTCTGCCTCAGGCCCCACAGCAATACAAGCAACTCCTCATGGTCGGAGGAGTGGATAAGTACTTCCAGGTGGCTCCATGTTTTCGTGATGAGGATCCACGTGCCGATCGTCACTCATGCGAGTTCTACCAGATAGACTGTGAGATGAGCTTCGTCGATCAGGAAGATGTGTTCACGGTTGCAGAGTCTTTTGCGAAAGATCTCATCAATACGATCACGCCAAAAAAACTCGTGAAAATGGGAGTGGGAGATACATTCCAGAGATTCACTCACAAGGAAGCCGTCGATCGCTATGGTTCAGACAAGCCAGATATCCGATTCGATATGCACTTCGAGGACTTCACGGCTGAGTTCGCTGATTCTGGGTTTTCATTGTTTGCTCGGACGGTTGCCGAAGGTGGGATCGTGAAAGCAATGAAACTCGAAGGAAAAACACTCTCTCGATCTGAGATCGACTCACTCACAGAAGTTGCGAAGTCACTCGGGGCAGGAGGACTCGCGTATATCATCTATGAGGCGGACGGTCCGAAGTCTCCGATCCTGAAGTTCTTCACTGGGAATGAGCTCGAGGCCATATCGCAAAAACTCGCTCCAAAGGTGGGAGATATGATATTCTTCGGTGCTGGTGACTACAAGATGACTTGCAAGGTACTCGGAGGAGTGCGGACAGCGTGTCGAGATAGATTCCAACTCGTAGACAAAAACGAGATCGCATTCGCCTGGGTGACAGACTTCCCGATGTACGAACAAAAACCCGATGGATCATACGACTTCGAACACAATCCATTCTCGATGCCTCATGGTGGGTTATCCGCTTTTGAATGAAATCCTGATCCACTCTCTATCTACGGATGTCAGTATGATCTCGCGTGCAACGGGTACGAGGTCCTCTCAGGATCTATCCGCAATCACAATATCGAGTCTCTCGTGAAGGCGTTCAACATCGTAGGCAAGGGAGAACAAGAGGTGAA
>JAYWCE010000007.1:0-2617 GCA_043780775.1 Candidatus Altimarinota bacterium
ACAAGGGACTCGTCTGGCCAACTCAGGTATCTCCAGCGAGTCATATCATCATCGTGATCGGCGACCACCTCGAAGAGGCAAAAAAGATCGCCAAAGAACTCGAATCAACTGGTGCAACCGTCCTCATCGATGATCGCAATACTGGATTCGGACAGAAGGCTGGGGATGCTGATCTATTCGGTATCCCGAATCGTATCATCATATCTGATAAAACCATCGAGAAATGAGGCTACGAGCTCAAAAAGAGAACGGAAAGTGAAGGAATAATTGTACAAAATAATGCGTAAGCTCTTCCTCTTCATACTCATGTCCTCGATGCTCCTCATGACTCCATGGGCTATTATCTCTGTATCCGTGTCAGATAGAGTCTATCGAGATATCGAGACGATTCCTACTCGTGAGGTCGGAGTCGTACTCGGGACGACACCTGGAGTCTGAGGATCGAATCTGTTTTTCACAACTCGGATCGAAGCAGCGAAGGAACTCTACGAACGCAAAAAAATCTCCCATATCATCGTCTCTGGAGACAATAGTGACAAGAGCTACAATGAACCCGAATATATGAAAAAAGCACTCATAAAATCTGGCATACCAGAGAGTGCTATCACGATGGACTATGCAGGATTCCGTACGCTCGACTCTGTCGTGAGAGCGAGTGAGGTATTCTCTCTCACGGGAGGATTCACGATCATATCTCAGCCGTTCCATATTGAACGAGCTCTCTATCTCGCACAGGCCAACGGGATCGATGCGATCGGATATGGAGCCGCGAATGTATCACTCGAGTATGGACTCTACGCCTATATCCGTGAGATCCCTGCTCGCTGGCTCGCTCTCTATGATGCCTGGTTCGGGACAGAGGCAACAGTACTCGGAGACAAGGAAACAGTCGGGAACTAGACAATCACTCCGCTCCCCACTACAAGATCTCCATCATATACCACACATATCTGTCCGCTGGCGATCGCTCGCTGCGGTTGATCGAATGAGACTTTCAATAGAGAGTCTCATTTTTTTATTGTACACTCTTGATCTTCTTGTCGATACCGTATCTTGGCTCCGTATTTTTTTCACTCGGTGAGATCAGATCCGACCCAATCAGAGAGGGTACACGCAGACGCGAAGAGGGCAAGATCAGCCTCAGTGCCCACGGTTATCGTATTTGCTGTAGTATCCTTGGCAATGACGAAGAGGGCTGGACCACCACCGATCTCGATCCCCTTGCGTTGTCCGATCGTATAACTATAGGCTCACTCATGTATCCCGAGTATTTTCCCAGTCTGATCGATGATATTCCCTGGTTTTTTTGGGAATCGTTTCTCGAGGAAGTCTTTCATCGAAACCTTGCCAATGAAGCAGAGTCCCTGAGAGTCCTTGCGATCTGCATTTGGGAGTCCTGCCTTTTTTGCGATCTCTCTGACCTCTGATTTCTGGAGATCTCAGATCGGGAATACAGCCTTGGATAATTGCCATGGCGAGAGCCGCGAGAGGAAATATGACTGATCCTTGAGTGGATCAACTCACTTGAGAAGCCTTCCATCCTGAGTACGAGCATAGTGCCCCATCGCAATAGCGTCGAATCCGAGAGAGAGAGCCTCTTCGAGAAAGAGATCGAACTTCACCAGGTTGTTACAGAACACATCAGGATTGGGAGTATGTCACATCTCATACTCTCGGTAGATATAGTCGACGATCCGTCTCTCATACTCCTCTCGGTAATCAAACGTATAGAATGGCAAATCCAAATATAGAGCTACTCGTCGAGCCTCTTCGAGATCAATTCGAGTAGGACAGGTCGGATTCTCCTCATCGAGATAATTGATCATATATCAACACGTCACTTCATACCCTGTATTTTTCAAAAGAAGAGCAGAGACAGCGGAGTCGACACCCCCAGAGAGTCAGACGAGGATTTTTTTCATTATTTGGTTGCGAGATTATCGATTATTTCTTGCCAATCCTGTACTCGATATATGAGTGGATGATGAGAAGTTGACCCCCTATTCCACGGCTTATCGAGGAGAATACACACGATACCATGTTCTACGAGATCGAGAGCATTGTGAAGTCCGTCATCGATCATGAGAGTGATCCCGAGTGACTTGCAGATCGTAGATTTCGCATGGTTATCCTTCGAGAGATGATTGGCGAAGTGGATATTGCTCGGATGTATCTCAGGGAAATATATATTGAGCCATCGTTCACTGTCACTACGATGATCGTGTTCATTGCGAGCCGTGACAATGTGGAGGAATTTATTTTTCTGGAAAAGCTCAGCAACACCGATAATCGAGTCTTGAATTGGGGTACTATCCTCCAGATTATGAGTTTTCCAGAACTCTATGATCTCTTCTCGGGTCATATCACACTCAGGGAATTCTGTCCAATCAAACGAAGTAATATGTTCAAAATCTTCTATACATCTCATACGCTGTGTGGCGTGGAGTTTTTTGAGTCCATCCATCACACTCTGTACAAGAGTCTCATCGAGGTCGAGTCCAATATGGTTATGTTGAACAAATATATCCTTTGGGAGCATTATCCGAGATGGTTACGAGTACTATTTTCAGCGATCTGAGCCATGAAAAAATCCTCCAGTGGTATATCGAGATTTGAT
>JAYWCE010000008.1:0-7352 GCA_043780775.1 Candidatus Altimarinota bacterium
AGCTTGAGTATCTGACATAGGGAAAAATATGAGAAAGAAATATTAAAACTGAACTCCTGCAGCACGAGCTGCCTCAGCAAGAGCCTTCACACGACCATGGTAGAGAGATCCTCCGCGATCGAATACACAGAGTTTGATACCCTTGGCGATCATAGCCATACCGATAGTCTCTCCAACAGTTGTTGCTCGTTCTGTCTTTGTACCTGTTGTTGCAGTGATATCACTCGCTGCACAGAGAGTAGTTCCTGTGACATCATCGATTACCTGAGCGGTGATGTACATATTACTACGAACTACGCAGAGACGAGGCTTCTCGGCTGTACCAGTCATACGAGCTCGTACGCGAGTAGCTCGAGAGAGACGATTTTTGATCTTTTTTAACATAATAAGGAATTAACAGTGTATAAGGGATGATTTCGGATATTATTTACCAGCAGTCTTACCAGCCTTGCGACGAACATGCTCACCAACATAGCGGATACCCTTTCCTTTGTATGGCTCAGGTTTTTTGAGAGATCGGATATATGCAGCGAAGTATCCGAGGAGTTGCTTGTCGTGAGATGAGATATGGATACGATTCTTCTCTGTTGCATCAGCAGCGATAGTGACTCCAGCTGGAGCATCAACGAGTACTTTGTGAGAAAAACCAATTGCAAGTTCCATCTTCGTAGGTGACTTGATATCGAACTTGTAACCAACACCGATGATCTCGAGTGCCTTCGTATATCCATCAGAGACACCAGTAACCATATTCTGGATCATAGCACGAGTGAGACCCCAAAAGGCTTTTTGCTGTTTGTTAGCAATATCTATAATCGATACCTGGATGATACCAGCATCTTGCGATACTTGTACACCTTCGAGGATATTAAAATGAAGAGTTCCCTTAGAACCTTTTATCGTGACAAGATCTGGAGTGATCTCGACAGTGACCCCTGCTGGGATAGTGATAGGCTGTTTTCCGATTCGTGACATAATATTGAGAGTTTAGTTTGTAGTTCCTAGAGTCTGGAGCTCTCTACCTATATGGGAGAAAGACACTCAGTTCTGGATAAAATTAGTAGATTTCACAGAGGAGCTCTCCACCGACTCCGAGAGCAAATGCCTCGTATCCAGTGATGACACCCTTTGGAGTCGAGAGGATAAAAATACCAACTCCATTTCGAGACTTGCGAATATCGCCTGACTTGATATAGATACGCTGACCTGGTGTAGATATTCTTCGAAATGAAGGAATATACTTTGACTTGCGAACATCTTGGAGTTCTACGATAAATGTTCGTTTGTCCTCAGAGACAACAAAGTCTACGATATATCCATTCTTCTTAAAGATTCGAAGGATTTCAGCTTTCATATTCGAGCAAGGAACAGCTACCTCGTGGAGACGAGCCATATATCCGTTTCGGATACGAGTGAGGAGATCTGCTATTGGATCGTGAGTCATAAAATTGGAGAATTAGATTTTAGATTTGAGGATTGAGAGCTCAGTAATGAGAAGTTGAATATAGAAATTTATCTAAGTTCTATTCTCTAAATTCTAAGCCCTGGATACTACCAGCTTGACTTGCGAACTCCCATGAGCTCACCAGCATTTGCTCGTTCGCGGATACAGATACGACAGAGATTGAATCTGCCAATATATCCTTGGGAACGACCACAGTGAGAACATCGATGGTAGAGTCGAGTAGAGAATTCTGGTTTCTTACCGAGTTCACGAGAACGCTCTGCTTTTTTCTGAGCTTCTTGACACTTGTGTACGATTGCTGTTCGAGCCATAGGGGGGAAATTATATTTTAGATTGAACCTTTATTTCTAAGTTCAGAGAACTATTTTGAGAATGGGAATCCGAGTTTATCGAGAAGTGCTTTTGAATGATCTTTTGAAGTCGTTTTCATCTTGATAGTGACCTGCATACCGTGAGATTTCACGACATCAAGTTGAGGAACCTCTGGGAAGATCGTGTGTTCCTTGATACCGAAGTGGTAGTTTCCTTCGTTATCAAATGAGCGAGCTGAGATACCACGGAAGTCACGAACACGAGGGAGAACGATAGAGATGAGCTTCTCGAGGAAATCATACATACGTTGTCCACGGAGTGTTACCATCATACCAACAGGCATACCTTCACGGAGCTTGAAGTTCGATATAGCCTTGCGAGCGTGGTTGATACGAGGAAGCTGACCAGCAATAAGAGCAAAATCATTTTTAAGGCTCGAGAAGTCCTTATTTCCCGATGCAACATAGGTACCGATACCCATATTGAGAACGATTTTCTCGATATGAGGAACTTGCATAGGATTCGCTATACCGAGCTCTTTGGCGAGTTCGACAAGGATCTTTATTTTATATTGTTCTTTGAAAGTCATGGGTGGAAGTGGTTAACTTATTTGGCACTCTGGATAGGAACTACGCAGGGTGTTAGTGTAAGTGATGGATTAGATTACAGTACCTGATTTCTTGGCGATTCGGAGCTTTTTACCATTTTCGATTTTGTAACCAACTCGTGTTGGAGTACTCGTCTTTGGATCGATGAGCATCACATTCGAGACATCGATAGGCTTTTCAAAAACTACCTTCTGACCAGGAGTAGATCCCTGACGTTTCATATGGCGAGTTACCATATTGATACCTTCGAGGAGTACCTTCTTTTCAGTAGGAAATGCTCGAGTGACTTTTGCAGTCTTGCCTTTATCTTTTCCGGCGATGACGATGACTTGATCATCTGTGTGGATTTTCATAACAATGAAGTTTTTAGGTTTTAGAGAGATTTGATATATTTATACGACTTCTGGGGCAAGAGAGATGATCTTCTGATATCCTCGAGCCTTGAGCTCACGGAATACAGGGCCAAATATACGAGTTCCCTTCGGTTCTCCCTTATCATCGATGATAACACAAGCGTTGTCATCAGATCGGACATATGAACCATCTGGACGACGCACCTCTTTCGAGACACGGACGACAACAGCCTTACATACGGATTTCTTTTTGACGTTCCCAGTTGGGAGTGCTCGTTTGACGGCAATGACGATGATATCTCCGACACTGGCATATCGTCGTTTTGATCCTCCGAGGACCTTGATACAGAGAGCTTCTTTAGCTCCTGTATTATCAACGATGGCGAGTCTAGTTTCTGTCTGGATCATAGAATTGAGAGTTTAGATTTTAGAGCTTAGTCCGCCTAGGCGGATGAGGTTTTAGACAGAGAGATTGCTACCAAGTACTCTATCTGAAGTACTAAGTTCTGGAGAATTATTTCGCAGAGACAATAGAGTCTTCGACGAGCATCCATCGCTTGAGGGCAGAGAGAGGTCGAGTCTCAGATACTGTGACAGTATCTCCGAGCTTCGCGAGACCATTTTCATCGTGAGCATAGAACTTTGATGTTGATACATACCGCTTCTTATACTTTGGATGAGTTTTTGATGTCTCTACCGAGATAACGATAGTTTTCTGCATCTTCGTGCTAGTGACGATTCCTGTTTTTGTACGCATAGGGCGAGTGATAATAGAATTAGATAGAGCTCGTGAGAAAAGTAGAAATCTGAGCGATATAGCGTCGTTGTCCTTTGAGAACATGTGGCTGTTTGAGTTCTCCGAGATTCTTTTTCATCGTGAGGATATAGAGCTCTCGACGGGCTGACTCGAGTTCGCGAGCAAGCTCAGTACGGTCGAGTGACTTGAGATCTGAGAGACTCTTGAGTTCTGTTGCTAGAGCAGCTTTTGATGTTGTTTTCTTTGGTGCCATAATAGGTGGAATTTAGTTTTTAGATCTTAGATCTTAGATATGTTACTCGGTACCTACGGTCTAAGTACTACGTTCTAAGTTCTGGTTTTAGAAGTCATTTCGAGAGAGGACGACTTTCATTTTGAGAGGGAGCTTGTAGGCAGCCTTCTCGAGGGCCTCACGAGCAATCTCAGGTGAGATATCTCCGAGTTCGAAGATGATACGACCTGGCTTGACAGGAGCTCGATACATCTCTACACTACCCTTTCCTCCTCCCATCGGAGCCTCAGCGGCATGAGTCGTATATGGTTTATCAGGGAATACTCGGATCCAGAGTTTTCCTCCCTTTTTGAGGAATCTGACGATCGTCTTACGAGCACTCTCGATCTGGCGAGAAGTCAGGTATCCTGACTCAGTAGTCTTGATTGCATATTCGCCAAAGCTGATGTCAGATCCTCGCATAGCGAGACCCTTGATGACACCACGATGGGCTTTGCGATATTTTGTTCGACTCGGTTGTAACATACGAAAATCGTTAGAATTATAAAGAAATTTTTAGAAATGCAAGTTTTATTTTTTGAAGACATCACCCTTGTAGATCCATACCTTGAGACCGAGAGTTCCTGATGGAGTCTCAGCTCGCTCATAGGCGAAGTCGACATCGGCTCGGATCGTCTGAGATGGAATAGATCCATCCTTGAATGTCTCACGACGAGCGATCTCTGCTCCATTGAGACGACCTCCGAGTTTTACCTTGATACCGAGACCTCCCTTTTCGAGAGTCTTTGCGATAGCATTTTTGATAACTCGACGGTATGGCATCTTTTTCTCGAGTTGACGAGCAATAGAGTCAGCAACGATCGGAGCTGAGAGCTCTGGTTTTTTGACTTCTTTGACATCAAGAGTGAACTTGTAGTCAAGAAATGCTTTTGCAAGATTGACTCTGAGGGCGTTGATATTTTCATCATTGTTTCCGAGAATCAGAGCTGTACGGGATGTATAGATCGTGATCGAAACCTCCTGATTACCAGAATGATTGATGAAAAGATTTCCGATTGGAAGATTCTTGAAATGTTTCATTGCCATAGAGCGGATAGCAACATCTTGAGAAACATTTTGACCGTACGACTTACGATCATAGTATCCATTGGATCTCCATGTTTTGATGTATCCGATACGGAATGCGATAGGACTAACTTTGTGTCACATAGGGTGAGAAGTTTATATTTGAGAAGTAATTATGCAGAGAGGGTGAGATCGACATGACTTGTCCGCTTAAGGATACGATGTGCTCGTCCTCGAGAAATAGGGTTGATCCGTCGATGAACGAGACCCTGCGTGACACAGATAGATGCTATCTTGAGTCCTTCGATATTTTGATTATCATTGTGTTCTGCATTGTGTATAGCGCTCTTGATAACATCGTGGATGATGATCGCACCTTTTTTTGGCATGAATCGGAGTGTATCGAGGGCCTCCTTCGCAGTCATGTTGCGAACAATGTAGGCAATGACATTGAGTTTTTTTGGAGAGATACGGATATTTCGTACAGAAGCTTTCATAAAAAGAAGTTTAATAGGTGTGTAGTGTAATAGTTTTGTATATCAAACTATTTGTTACCAGAATGAGCCGTGAATCTACGAGTGAAAGAGAATTCTCCGAGCTTGTGCCCAACCATATCTTCTGTGACGAAGACTGGAACATGAGTTTTGCCATTGTGTACACCGAATGTGTGCCCAACGAACTCTGGTGCAACAGTACATGCACGAGACCAAGTCTTGATAATAGACTTACGACCAGTTGCATTGAGTGCTTCGACTTTTTTCATAACACGAAGATCGATGTATGGTCACTTTTTTAGACTACGAGTCATAGAATTGAGAGTTTAGAATTTAGATTTTAGAGCTTAGATTCTGGAACTATTACCTATTTCTAAGTTCTAAGTTCTCCTTTCTAAGTTCGAGTTATTATTAGCCCTGAAGTTTTCCAGCACGAGTACGGAGAATCCAACGATCAGTTGTCTTTCTGCTACGAGTTTTGACACCACGAGCGAGACGACCCCATGGAGTCTTTGGACCCTTTCGTTGTCCGACTGACTGATGTCCTTCACCACCTCCATGTGGATGGTCAACAGGATTCATAGACGATCCGAGAACGGTAGGACGCTTACCCATCCAACGACTACGACCAGCCTTACCGATAGTCACTTGATCCCAATCAGCATTTGAAACTGTACCGATAGTAGCAGAACACTTTTTGTGGACGAGACGAATCTCACCAGATGACATCTTGAGTTGTGTATACTCACCCTCCTGAGAAAGGACGAGAGCACAGGCACCAGCAGAGCGAACAGCGATAGCTCCATGTCCGACGATCATCTCTACATTGTGAACCATGAGTCCAGTAGGGATACATCCTATTTCCATACGATTTCCTGGAATTGGCTTCGCAGTATTCGATGTGATGATCTGGTCACCGACGGTAGTAGTTGCGTGAGCGAGAACATATCGTCTCTCACCGTCAGCGTAACATACGAGAGCGATGAATCCTGTTCGGTATGGATCATACTCGACCGTTTCGACTGTAGCTGGAATATCGAATTTATTGAGTTTGAAGTCGATCTGACGATAGAGTTTTTTGTGTCCAGAACCCTGATGGCGAACTGAGATACGACCAGCACTATTGCGTCCTGCATGCCTCTGGATAGAAGCAGTAAGTGCCTTGTGTGGAGTACTCGTTGTGAGCTCCTCATAGGTGAGACCTGTCATGAATCGACGAGAGGGGGTATATGGTTTGTACTTCTTGATTGGCATGGGAGAAAAATAAGTTTTTAGTTTTGAGTTCTGGAAATGGTACTGCGACTATATAATAACTTCAAAGTTCTCGATTCTGTTTCCAGGTTTCATAGTGATCATTGCTTTTTTCTCAACTCACTTTTTCTTTTGTACTCCAGTTTTTGTATTGTGGAATTTTTCACGAGTATAGTTGATGTTTACTTTGGCAACTTCTTTGCCGTAGAGCTTGCGGATAGCTGCCTTGATATCGATCTTGGTTGCTGCCATATCTACCATAGCGGTATATACTCATTTGAGTTCTCCATCGGTACTCTTACTCGTAACGACGAAGTTTTTGATGACGGAATAGAGGGAATTCATAGGGGGGAAATTAGTAGGATAGTGATTGGTAGGATAGTGATTGGTTTCGACTAATTACTAGTCACCAACCTACTATCATGCTATTTTGAAAAATGAGTGTACATATGCTTGAGGGATGCCTCTGTGAATATTACATCTGAGTACTTGAGGAGATCATGTGGATTGAGATACTCGACATTCACGATTCGTGACTCGGGGATATTCATCGCTCCGTTGACTGCCGTCTTTTCTTCACGAGTGATAGCGAAGAGTGGCTTACGAGCGGTGATAGTGGTGAGATACTCTGTCATTGATTTGGTTTTCTCACCGAATCCGGCGAATCCTGCCACTACCTTGATCTGCTCAGCTGATGCCTTGGTCGAGAGGAGTGAGACGAGAGCGAGACGACGCTCTTGCTTGTTCATACAGAGAGTATAGTTGCGATCGTTGCGAGGGCCGAATACGACACCTCCACCACGACGCATAGGAGA
>JAYWCE010000009.1:0-2564 GCA_043780775.1 Candidatus Altimarinota bacterium
TCCACTCCGCTCATTCCCGTAGTTGATGGAGCTATATCTGAGGTGATGAGATCAAATTGTCCTATAGAGAGTGAGTCGAGGTAGATTCGGATTTTCTCATATTCGAATATGCTCTCTTGGAGGAGGTAGATATTAGGACGCCCGAAGTTGGGATCGATCTTCGTGATATCGATACCGACCGCTTTGTGATCGAGGTCTATGATCTTCGAGATCACTTGTAGGAAGCTGCCCGGTGCAGCTGCTACATCGAGGACATTCATCTTGGGTTGGATGACGCTATATTTCTCTTGGATCTCGAGCAATTTGAATGCACTTCTCGCTCGATATCCGAGTTTTTTGGCTTTTTCGAAGTAGGGATCCTGGACGATGAATTGTTTGGTCATGATTGGTTGACAGATAGATAAATCTCGATACACTGGGCCTCATAATACGCTCGTATCCTAGTCTTTTTGTATGGAAAATCAACCTAAAAAATGAACATATCTCCTGATGGACCTCGAGATGACAGGTTTGAACCCTTTTCAGCATGGGGTCATCGAGATCGGTATGATGGTGCTCGATGCTCAGTTTGAGGTCATCGGTGAACTCCTGATGGATCTCTGTCCTCCTGAAGATATCGTTATCGACAGATCAGCACTGGAATACAATGGATTCACTCTCGACCGTATCGCAGCAGGACGTTCATATGAGGAGTTTTGTGATGTATTTACGGGATTTTTTGAGACATATTTCTTTTCGGGTGACAAGCCGATCATCATAGGGCAATATATCACGGCGGATATCATCTTCCTCTCGAGTGTATTCGATCGGTCTCGTCGCTCGATCCTCATGGATTCACTCGGCAATGACATTATCGATACCAAGTCGATAGCGAACCAGGCCAATGCTATAGCGAGATACAACAATATCCCACTTCCGTTCAAGAGTACGAGTCTCTCGAAGCCAGGCTGACTTGCTGAAGTATTCCATGTTACGGGATACGAGGCACATACTGCTAGGGGTGATATGCTCGCTACTCGAGAGGTTCTCCTGAAATTTTTACATTTTAAAAGATAATATATGTCATATCCTAATAAGTGGAATCTTTCCCGCTACTTTTATACTGGACTCGATGATAGTAATCTCGCTAGTGATATTGCTAATATTCTCCCAGCAACTCAAAAATTCTCTAAAAAGTATGAACATACTTTTCATACTTTTACTACTACAGAGCAAATACTCTGATTTTACTTGGATTATACTGCTATGTCATACGATATGGCGACACCGAGCTATTATCTCTTCTATCGTTCCTCTCTCGATACTCAGGATCTCGCTGTGACCAAGCGCATGGGCGAGGTAGACTATATCTATACTGAGGCGTCGAATCATCTCCTTTTCGTGGCTCAAGGATGGAAAAAAATCTGATACAATCAGATCATTGCATGGGCAAATGATCCTCTGATAGCATGATACAAGAATGATCTCCTCTCAACAGCAGATAGTATCCGGTATATACTCGGAGAGGCCGAAGAAAAAGTCCTCAATCTCAAATCTCGACCCCTCGCTCTCGCGAACTCCCTCCATGATGAGCTCACAGGATCGTATGAATTCACCATGACGATCGATGGTGAGGAGAAAAAACTCACTGAAGAAGAGGTCAGGAGCTATCGTCAGCATACGGATCGCAACATACGAAGAGAGTCCTATGAGTCACTCCGTCGAGTCTATAACTCCAAACAGACTCAGATATCTCTCGGGAATATCTATACGAGTATCGTGAAAGATTGGAGCTCTGAGATCACTATGCGATGATATCCACAGACTGTCATGGCACAACGTAATATCTCGGAGGAGATGGATGATGTCGTGGTAGATATGTTGTTATCAGAGGTAGAGTGAGCATATCCACTCTATCAGAGATTTTTGAGAGCGAAAGCGAAGATGCTCGGACTTGAGGGAGATTTATCAGTATATGATATTGGTGCACCACTCGGGACAGTCGACAAGCATTTTACATTCAATGAGGCATATGATCTTCACTTGAGTGTAATGAAAGATTTCGATGCTGAGTTCTATGACTATAGTCTTCGGATGATCGAGGAAGAACGCATCGATGCTATCCCACGATCGGGCAAGCGAGGCGGAGCATATGCATCATATCGTAAGTGAGAAGAATCATTCGTTCTCCTCAACTTCACCGGCAAGCTCCGAGATGTTTCGACAATTTCTCACGAGCTCGGACATGCGATCCATGGCCATCTCTCTCAGTGACAAGAGGCTCCAGTTTATGACTCAGCTCTTTCTATGGCTGAGACCGCATCAATATTCGCTGAGATGCTCCTTGGTGAGAAGGTGAAATCCCTCGTCACACCAGAAGAATACCGAGAATATCTCAATGAGCGACTCGGAGATATATTTGCAACTATATTCCGACAGGTCCAGTATGTCGCATTCGAGCGAGAGGTACATACTCAGATACACAACGGAGAAGAGCTCTCCTACAAGGATCTCAATCTCCTCTGGAGACAGCATCAGGATAGCCTCTATGGAGGAGTGGTTGCCTATGATATCGATGCAGAGAG
>JAYWCE010000010.1:0-7200 GCA_043780775.1 Candidatus Altimarinota bacterium
GTTTTTCTCACTTTCTCTATATACTCTCCGCATCTTATCATATCTCCCATGTCACACCGCCCAGCACTCCCTCCACATCTCGGTCTCGATGAGGAACCCGCATTCTCAGAGGATATCATCAGCCTGAGCAAGAGTCGTATATGACCACAGGGCAAGAGCAAATACGGCAAGTGAGGATCACGCCTCTACAAGGCAAAGTGAAGAACAGGACGAGCATAGAGAATCTACAATCAATAGCATATGTCACTCATCACTATATTCCTCCTCGCCCTCTCGCTCTCGGCCGATGCATTCGCTGTTGCTATCGCGACAGGGATCTCACAGCAACCTGTCCGAACCAAACAAGCCTTCTCGATGGCCTTTTCATTTGGATTTTTCCAGGCTATTATGCCCATTATCGGATTCTTGCTCGCGTCTCTTTTTGCGAAGCAGATAATGAGTTATGATCACTGGATCGCGTTCATCCTCCTGGCCTATATCGGAGGCAACATGGTCTATGCAGGGTGGCAATGAGCGGATGAAGGAACTATCACGAAGGATGTATTCTTACTCAGGTCATTGGTCACACTAGGAATTGCAACGAGTATCGATGCTCTCGCTGTCGGTGTGTCACTCACAGCGAACACTACAGATATCTACTTACCTGCTCTCATAATTGGAGTCATGACACTCATTATCTCATATATCGGTCTCGAATTCGGCAAGCGATGGGGATTTCATATCGGATCCAGATCAGAGATCATCTGAGGACTCATACTCATCGCTATCGGGACTCGTATCCTCATCGAGCATCTTATGGCATAGCCCGCGAACTCATACTTGCAAAAATATCTCACTTCACTATAATCCTCTCATCTTAACACTACCAATATATGACCACTACCAATATAGATCCAGATCACGATAGTGAAGAGGAGCTCGCAGAAACAAGCAAAATCCCACCAGTAGCACAAAAAATATCCAAATTCGGGAATGCAGGATTCGGTAGTGGGAGCAAGTTCGGCAAGTGACCAGCATGAGGATCCAATCCTCAGCTCAAGCAGAGACCAGGACGGGCAGCGGCACGAGGGAGATAGCATCACTCTATTTGACGGGATTAGGAGCCTTATTCCTATCGATGAGATTGATATAGAGGAGCTCCTCCAGTTCAGGAGATATTTCTGTTGCAGATGTATCTTTTTTTCATTTGAAATGCTCAGCAATCATGGGTTCTAATATTGGATCTAGGATATCCCATGTGTAGAGTATCCATACAATATTATCGTCTAGTTTACCAAAATATTTGGTATATATAGCACTATAAGAGATAGACTCTGCGAGTGTATGGAGATTTCACTGGATAGTACGTAGTACCTGTTGAGTCTCAGTATTCAACTCAGTGATATGAGATAGAGCTGTTGCCATGATGGTATCATCTATATTAATCATTGGCATAATATATCTACGAGTACTGAGCTCCTTGATACATCCTCTCTGGGCAAGTATATACTGGGAGTCTCTGAACCAAGCATATACTCATTCTGATGGCGGAGCATAGAGATGAGTAGCCTCATCTAGCTTCTTTGATATGTTTGCTCACGAGAATACGTCGAGCCTCTCCTTGACGTCTCATAGGGCTACAAGTGCATATTGAGGATCAGCAGAGGAGATATTTGCAATATATTTTTCGATATGCTGAGATATTTTGTTATATTGATCTTCTCTCAATAGAGCAATTGCATGAGTCAGTTTTTTGGCAACTTCGAGGATATATTCGACAGATCATGCCCTCACTCGATTTTTAGCATTATCGCTTCTTAGTATAGATACCTCAATAGGAGTACTATTATTTATTTTTATCACCTCTACTTTTGACTCTAGGGCAATATCAGAGGTGGGCAGAAGAGGGGATTCTTTTTGCTCTAGCACTCTAACTGCGGATCGATTGACAATAGGGACCAGCCTAGCGACAACAGATAATAATCAGAATGGAACACTGGGATTATCCAATCATAGAAGTCTCATACAAATGATGTTAGTACAAGAAATCATTATAGATAAAATCTATAATTGTCAAATTTACTATTTCCCGAATATCTGTACGAGGTATGTTCTTCCATTTTTGAGGACATAACCGATACCGACATGCCCCCAGTCAGGATCTATCATATTCATCCGATGACTCCCTGACTCTTCGAGTCCATCTTGGAGACTAATATCAGAGACATTACCTCAGGCGACATTTTCTCCGATAATCCCTGTCACAGGGATATTCTGAGAGTCTGCGAATGCGATGATATCGAGTCCAGCATGCGTAGTATGCCCGACATAGTTATAGGTTGCCATATCTAGGGACTTTTGCTGTGCGAGATCCGCGAGTGTCGGATCTATAGTGAGAGTAGAGCGTCCGAGTCACTTGCGGAGCGTATTGATGCTGGCGAGGATACTCTGATATACTAGAATAGTATCGGTTCTGAGTGTACTCTTCTCTCAGTCTGAGAGTGGACTCACTACACTCCAGTATGGACTCTTCGAGATAGGCAAGTTGAAGTAGGCATATCCATTGCTCTGGACAGTTTCGATCTTGTATACTCAGGTATCAGGAATCTGGAATGACTGTCGGATGAGGATACCCGTACGCAGATATCCATCAGCCGCGATATATGCCTTCGGAAAATGATACTCGAGCACATCTCCACTCGGAGTCGTGATCAGATATTCTGACTTCACTTTTTTTCACTGTGGTATGCGGAACTGCATCGTCGCAACAGAGCGGAGTATCCTGAGTGAGACGAGATCCTGACCGATCCGATCACGAGTACGATCGATGAATACACTCCCCGTCCAGACCACTCCTGTAGATGTGACTCGGTCAAGTGATGATGGACTCGTGAGTCTGTATCCTTGGAGTGATACACGAGCGATTCAGTACTGGAGTGGGAGTCCATCGAGTGAGAGGATTTTTCCTTGAGTTTTAGTAGTTTTTCTGCCCCGCTCTATCGTCATCGTTGCCCAGGTATCCGATCCGATCGAGAGGTATGGAGATGGTGTAGTGGTGAAAATGGGACGAATACCCACAGAAACACTCGGTGTCGCGATGGCTCGATTTGCAACGAGGTGGATCTTATAGTGTATCGTCGTGTTGAACGAGTTCCCACTCGCGATGATGAGAGAATAGTCTCACTCAGATTTTGGGAGAGATATCGGCATCTGGAACTCACCAGTCGTAATCGTCTCCGCGAGCTCCGATATCGACTCACCAGTAGTGATATTCTTGAGATAGATCAGAGCATATTGCCGACCATCTATCACTCGACCACGGATCAGTATAGCATCTCAGACGTAGTAGGTATCTGCGATATTCTCCTTGAGTTCGATACCGAGTTCACGAAAGGTCGAGAGAGAGGTAGTGGTACCAGTCGCATATATATCCCACTGTGGGAACATCGAGAGACAAATCAGCAAAATGAAAAAGAGAATCCTGTGCATAGAAATAATGATGGCGAAATATTGTATCAATATACGGGTAAAGTTCTAAAAACAATGAAAAATCAGTAGATATATCTCCTGATTTGAGTATAGTGCAACTATGTCCAGCACATATACCCTCATCCGTTCATCACGGCGAACGCTCTCGATCCAGGTCGACAAAAATGGAACCCTGATAGCACGAGCTCCGATGCGGATGCTCGTAGCATCTATCGAAGACTTTATCATGAGCAAAAAAGACTGGATAACCAAGCACCAGAGCAAAAGAAGGACTACCTCACAGAGGCCAATTCTCAGTGAGTCAGATATACAAATCGAAAAAGAGAAACTCAGATCCTATCTGATTCCCAGAGTTCATGAACTCTGGGAAGGCAAAAATCTCCCGCAGATCACGAGTATAAAAATCACAAAATCCGAGAGACGATGGGGATCGTGTAGTACGAGGAACTGACTCTGTTTCAGTTATAGATTGGCGGAATTCTTAGGATCACCTTTCATCGATGCCATCATCATCCATGAACTCGCTCATCTCAGGGAAAAAGACCACCAAAAATCATTCTGGAATCTCGTATATAATTGGATGCCCAACTACAAAGAAGTAACAAAAAATCGGGGTATCTGAGAATAGATACTATTTTGCACTCTGAAGAATCGTTTCAATGATCTTCCCTATTTTTGTACTTCCTGTTGTATCATTATTCTTGATATAGAGTATACCCTTCTCGGTAGTGACTGACTGATCAGATGGTGGGTTCACTGGTACCTTGCGATAGAACCACACCTGGACAGGAGCAGTAGTGAAGTCTATCACCCCACTCGATGAAGTTGCGATCATCATCGTATGATTCGCCCCATCTCGAGTTCCAGCACCTGAGTAGTATGAATAGCGAGGCATAGCGAATGAGTATCCTACTCCAGTATTGGAATAGAGGAGGTATGATCCAGTATCGAATAATGTCCCAGTATTCGTACTGCCGCATTCACCCATATGAGTGATGGCCATATCTCCAGCCATACAAGTATTACTATAAGTCTTACCATCTGCACCACACACTGGTGCATATTCGAGTGTACAGGCTCGAGCTCCAGTATCAGTACTCGACGGCGTCACGATATCGCCACTTATATCTCCCTGACATACTCACTCACTAGCAACAACAGCGCCCTGACTATTCGCGACACACGCATTCGCATAGGTTTTCTCATCTGTTCCACAGACTGGTATATACTCACGAGTACAGCTGATTGCCCCAGTTGCCACCGCTCCAGTTGTATCGAGCAGTATCGGTATGATGACTGTCCCCGAGGTGGTAGATGTTGTTGGTTCCGATACTGGATTTTTGGCTATCCAGAGCCCCTGAGAACCGAATATATAGAGAGCAAGGGCAAATACTACAACACAAGCGATGACAGTCGCGATGACCGCCTTGAGAATCTGAGAAGTTGATTTTTTCATAATTCGAGTGGAGTGAGGGAATAAAATGAAGCAAAGCGGAATTTTAATTCACGAACGGAATAAGGAATTAAGAGGCCACTTCTCATAATTCCAGTGGAGTGAGAGGATAAAAAGAGTGAAACGAATTTTGTGCCCCAAGAGCACTTCCAAGCTTCGCAAGGAGCGTCCGCGAACGAAATGCAGAATTAAGAGACCGAAGGGCTCATAATCTGAAAATAAATCTATATCCCCATTGTCGACGAAACACTCAAAAAAGCAAGAGAAAAATCTAGCCCCATACAATCTCTCATCTTCCCTCTCATCTCAGGTATTCATTCGTCCGTGAAAAAGGATGAGACCCAAAAAATCCACGATGGGCCGAAAAAGGACTCGGATGTGGGCTCGTGATGATATGATGCTTGCTCGTATCGATGAGAGACTGTTTCTCTATGGCAGAGTTCCCCCACAGGATGAATACTATTCCCTCCCGCCCTAGAGACAGAGCGATGATCGCAGCATCGGTGAAGTTCTCCCATCCCATCTTCTGATGACTCGCTGGATCTCATTGTCTGACAGTCAATACGGCATTCAGGAGGAGTACTCATTGCTCAGCCCAGTCAGTGAGATCTGTACGAGTTCTCTTGATTCATATATCCGTCTCGAGTTCTTTGAAAATACTACGGAGACTCGGCTGTACCTTGGATCAATCAGGAACAGAGAATGAGAATCACATAGCAGCACCAGCTGTATGATAGGGATCTTGTCCGAGGATCACGACTCGTACATTGTCAAAATGAGTCATATCAAAAGCCTTGAAAATAGCTCACTCTTGTGGAAAACAAATATTCTGCGAATATTCGCTTTTTATGAAATTAGCGAGTGATTTCCAGTAGGGTTTTTGAAATTCGGAGTTAAGAGCAAGTTGCCAGGATGGAGAGAGAGATGGGAACATAGCGAAAGTATAGGAAGAAAATCCGAAATATCAAAAAAATCTCTCTCGAGCACTCGAGAGGGTTTTTGAGATTGTTCTATTTGTTACAGCCATCTGGTAGCTCTACTCGCTCAAATGTATCAACTCCATAGAGTGATATCGGATTATTTTTTCCACGAAGAGTGGTCTCACCGAGATCATGGAGTGAGAAAAATTGTCTATTTATAAGAGAATCATATGTATCTTTGGTAATAATAATATGGTAGGGATTATCTCGCGTAAGAGACTCAATACGAGAGGCAATATTCACTACATCTCCAATCACTGTCGCATCCATTCGTCTCTTTGTACCAATAGTACCCATAATAACACTCCCTGTGTTGATCCCAATACCGATATCAATATATCGACCGATCGTTGAGATTTGGAATTTTTTAATAAACTCTTGAATCTCTATGGCTGCATGAATCGCATCATCAGTATGATCGTCATCGAATATGGCAAGTATCCCATCACCAAGATACTTGTCGATATATCCGTGGTGACTATAGATAATATCTCCGATTCCATCAAAATATATATTGAGAAGTAGCAGTGCCCTGTAGGGATCTGCGATTGATTCACTCACAGTTGTAAATTTCATAATATCAAGAAACATAATTGTGAGTCTTTTTCGCTCAGCGGTACCGAGGACGATCCGCTCATACCCACGGAATCCGATCTTCGAATGTATCTCCTCGGGAATAAACTTATCAAAAACCTTTTTGAAATCATTATAGTCTTTTTTTAGGAGTTTATTCTCAACGTAAGTGCGCTTAAAAAGAGAAAGAAACTCTGCATTTTCTTTAAATACCTCATACTCTGGCATCTTATCTGGATCTTTTTTATCACGAATAAATGTCGAAAAATATTGAAACAGTCGGGCATGTTCATCCCAGTATCGTGAATTGATCGACAAATGAATGGCAAACATCCCAAAATTCACCATCGTGATAATCACCAGATATATAATAATCCGTGACTCTGCCACGTAATAAGTCATAAATATTACAAGCCCTAGGTTCAATATGAGAAAAAACGATAATAAGAGACTATTGGTGCGGGAAATACTGGTACGCATAAGGGGGAAAGTGAATATACAAGCATACTAGCATAAGAATGCTAAAAACACAAAAAATCCCACACCTGACCGTGTGGGATTTTTTATTTTACAAAGCTTTTTGGGATTATAAATCCAGAATAATAAGAACAGAATCTAGATTCCTAGACAAGCCAAGAATGATATTGAAATGCATACCCTTATGGTACAGAAACTTCAGAAATTTTTCTACTCCAGAGTATACACTTCGTTATCTTTTGGTTTTTA
>JAYWCE010000011.1:0-7141 GCA_043780775.1 Candidatus Altimarinota bacterium
TCGCACTCCATGTGGTCAGATATAGCGGAGCACCGAGTGCATCCAGATGAGATCTGGTTGGTATTCTTTTATGGTATTCGATAGTCATATCCCTCTCCAGAATGCAAATGGAGCAAGATACATGAACCATATACGAGTCAACTTACTCAGATTCCCTGTATATCCATATACCTCTACCTCTTTTCCGATACTACGAAGAGATACAGCGAGGTCATATACATATTGTTCAGCTCCTCATACGATACTCATATAGTCAGAGACGAGGAGTATCCGATGGATTCACTTTGTGAGATCTCTAAGAGTATCTAGCCAGAGATCATAGGAGAATCTGGAAACATCGAGAACTGGGAACTCTCAGATATCCAAAATCCGAAAAAATGAATCAATCGACTCATCGCTATCGAGCGAGAGTGACGGATGAATGAATTCGATGAGTCCTCCACGAGCAAATCCACACACAGGGACTCATACGGAGAGTGTTTCCAGAGCTACGAGTCCAAATGTCTCCAAGAACAATGAAGGCATGAATACAAGATCAGTCATACCGAGGACTTCACTGATTTTTTGTCTATCTAAATGTCAATAGATTCGTATATCTGACTTTTCATACTTTTCTAACTCCTGCAATCTATGATCATATGACCCATCTCCACAGATATGCCAAACCATATTTCTCTCTTCTCGTACTCATCTTTCTATACAATCGATAACGAGCTCGATTCACTTCTCTTTTTCGAGTCGTCCGATATAGGTGATGTGGATTGGTTTATTTTTTGGCATTCTTTTTGTGAGCGAGGATGAGTCCAACAAGGAGAAATAGTGAGAGAGCTACTACGCTAGACTCAAATGTATGGAGAAATAGATTCATCGTTCCTACTCCAGCAAAGAGTGCTCCGAGAATCGGATGGATCGACATCAGCAATAGGAATATGGCGAGCATAATGAGGAGAAATAGAATCCCTCAGAAATATCCACCCTCGATAAACTGCTGAATATACCAACTCTCTGGGATATAGTATCGGTCGAGTTCCGCAACATCGGTATTATTTTTATCTGTGAGTCGCATCACATAGCGATATGCAGGGCCAGCACTCCCGAGTCACTGACCCAATGGATGCTCTATAGTACGATTGATACCGACCATCATCCGCTCAGAGTGTCACTGTGTCGATCCAGATCTCCCCACGATAGCCATAGCCCGATCGGAGTAGAGTACTCATATAGCGGTCGCAAAGAGTGAGAGGATGACGAGGACAGAGATGAATTGCATACGATAGAGACGCCAGAGTGATGAGAGACTCATGACGAGAACGATGATATATGCGAGGATGAGTCCGACGAGTGCGCTCCGAGAATAAGTATAGAAAACCATAGCGAAGAGACCAAGTAGGATAATCGCAATCACGAAATACCACTCTCTACGAAACCGATTGAAGTAGGAAAATATCCCACTGCATATAATAAGAAAGGCCCCCATCGTATTGGGACCATCAAGGAGTCACTGGAATCTACGGACATTGGCGCCATCTATCCCATGGAATATCGGAGGCGCTCCGCCAAAATTCCAAGCCGAAGGATTCCCGCCATACCCAAAATAGAGAAGAAGATCCTCATGGAGTGGCCATCTGAGGAGTCCGCTGACGAAAAGCATCAAACCCGCTGATATGAGGAAAATACGGAGATAGTATGAGATCGGGCGCCCCAGGAGTGGGAATCCGTGGTATGCGATGAGAAAAGTGAGTAAAAATGAAAAATCATATCGACCACCGAATATCAGCCCGCGAATCCCAGTCGTAAACAGAGTAATAATCACCATACTAGTGATATATGCGATGATCAGATAGTCGATGCGAGTGAGTTTGAGTATATATCTCTTGTTAGTGATATAACTCCGTGAGTAGCTATATACGAGAGCAAGTCCAGCAACCAATAGGGCAATTTCTTTGATAAAAGAAGTACCGGGAATGCCGAGACGATAGGTCAGAAAAACTGAGATAAATGAAGAAAATGGGAGAAACACAAGGAGAAACTGTATTGCAAGATCAAAAACAGAGGTTTGAGAAAGTCGTGAGAACCAAGCGGATGAGCGTTTTATGAAAACCATAGAAAATAGAAAAAAGTCTTGCGAATGATAAGGATTTTGATAGAATATGCAAGAAATAACCCAATATATTCTATGATATCAGATAGTCAGATCAGTGCCCTCAAGTGAACAATCAGAAAACCCCATGTCAACTCAACCTGTATCGGATGTAGTGCCTGCACTGCGATCTCTGGTGATGTATTCGAGTTCGATGATGATGGCCTCTCATGTGTGAAATCTCTAGCCAACTATGAGAATCGCGATATCGATGACTCGATCGCTGCCTGCCCAGTCAATGCTATCAGCTGGCAAGAGGCCGATGCTGATGGGAAGTATACTCACGGCGTCGTCGAACATATCGATGTATAGCAAAATCCCTTCCGAGTAATTCGGAAGGGATTTTTTTAATAGGTCACTCGCCTCTTGGCGTGGAGTATATCCGACAGATTCTGTGGCTTGTATTCCATATGTCGAGAGATCGAGAGGAGGATACCGACACCAATCATGAGAGAAAATAAGGACGAACCACCATAACTGATGAACGGGAGAGTGACACCCGTGAGTGGGACGATATTGAGATTGACACCGATATTGATCGACGCTTGTACCAGTATCCATATCGTGATACCAAGTGCGAGATATCGAGCAAACAGATCCTTCACCGACCTCGCAATGAGGAATCCACGATATGTGATCATCATATACATCATAATGAGTATGATAGCCCCGAGGAATCAGAGCTCTTCGACGATCACCGAGAAGATGAAGTCTCACTGTACCTCAGGTAGATATCCGAACTTCTGGATCGACTTGCCAAATCCGAGACCAAAAAATCAACCAGATCCGATCGCGATGAGTCATTGTTTCATCTGGTAGTCCTTGTCATCTCTATTGTTGGTCTCTACAATACTATGGCTACTACGGAAAAAATTATCGATACGCTGTGATATATAGCCAACCCCAGTGCTCGGAGCCACTTTGCCTATAGCATAGACGCAAGTCGCTCCGATGAACGCGATGATGATAGCTCATATGATATATCGCAGATTCCCTCATCAGACAAAATAGAGAGCGATAGTGACAGGAGCGAGAATCAGTATAGAGCCAAAATCAGGCTGGAATATGAGTAGGATAAATACGAGTCCAACATAGAAAAAATATGGTATGAATCCCATATATGTATCGGCGATCATAGCTCGTCTTTTTTTCAGGAAGTATGCGAGCATAATCAGGAGACCTATCTTCATGAACTCAACTGGCTGGAGCGATGGGAGTCCCGGGAGATCGATCCATCCCTTCGCACCATTGTACTCGGTACCGATGATGAATACCATAGAGAGGAATATGAGTCCAGCAATGAAGATATGACGAGCAAACTTCTCGAAAAATTGATATGGTATCTTCGAACATATCACCATGATCAGTATTCCCATACCCACATTGAACATGGTACGCAAGAGATAGAAATAGTTCTCTGTCTCGCCGAGAGTCCCTGCAGCCACCATACGAGATGTCACCTTGAATGATGAGTACACACTCACAGAACTGATCATCACCATCCCGAATATGACGAGAGCGAGGATCATGAACATGAGGGTTGTGTCGATACTTTTTTTCTGCATACAATGAAATGTCAAAAAAACCGAGAATACTCTCGGTTTGAAAGGAATGAATTAGACTCTCTTGCGAACGAGGAGGAGTGTGAGTGCCGATATAGCTGCTAGTATGATGAGAATAGTTGTCGGAGTACCTGTTGCTGGGAGTGCCTCAGTATCTTGTGGGAGTACTATTGTTCCTGTTGCGGATCCTGATTGAGTAGGTGGGGCTGGGGTGACGGTAGTTGAGCCTGATGCGACGATCACAGCACTCGGATTGGATGGAGCATTGAGTGATGTCCCCTTGAGGCCAACTGGAACTGCGAACTCTCGGATAGAGTCGATACCCGCACTGATAGTCATCTCAGTAGTAGAGAGAGCTGATGTAATCGTGAGGACATATGATGCACCGGCTGTGAGAGCACTCGCAGTATTGATGACTGCAGTCATAGGATCGAGAGATCCTGTGATGGATGCTACCTTAACACTCTCATTGGTTGCCTGATCGATAATACGAACTCGGAGTGAGTCGATCTGGATGGCCTGATTAAACACGAGAGTCACACTCGTAGCATCACTCGCAGTGACGGTAGTGAGGAGGAGCGGCGTTTCACTAGACTGAGTAGTCGCTGTAGGAGTATTCGTGCCAGTTGTTGTACCTGTTTCAGCAGATACAGTCGAGATGACTACTACCTGGAGGATCATCATCGTAGCGATGAGTGAGATTCGTTTCATAGAGTGTGAAAGTGAGTGAATAAATACTGAGACCTAGTGTAGTAAAAAGAATCCGAAACGCAAGAGAAAGCTAGCCCACAAGGAGATATTTTGTATTTACAGATAATATTTCGTATGTTAAATACTATTTGATACGAAAAAATATCGGGAGTTTTTTATCCTCATGGAATCCGAGAGCACTATCATAATATCCAGTCGACGGTCATCCATCGAGATTAAGTACTGTGATTGGATCACTCTGGAATAGAGGATTCATCGAAATAATCTCCCCTACTTGCGAGAGAGATATCTGCTTCCGAGAGACGAAAAAATACACCCTCCCACTCTGCGTCTTCCCTATCAGGGTCCGCTCATGCGAATCACGAGCATGCCACGACTGACCAAAATCCTGCATAACACCTCCAGAGAGAACCAGTGGTCCAGCCTGGAAAGCATCATCCCCACTGCCCCACTTCATATAGAGAAGATCCTTATTTGGAAATATCGTCACATTCTGTGATTCAGAGCGTGATATACGCACTACGTGGGTAAGATTTGGATCATCGAAAATCGCTGGTGACAACTCATCGATCCCACTTCTCCACAATCCTGCAGGATAATATACTCATGAGTCCGTCACTCAGAAATATGATCCATTGATCACCGTACTCCCAGATATGTAGAGATCTCTTGCAGTATATCTCGCTCCCGAGTCAAAGAATACATCGAATCCATGAGGAGCCTCGATCACTACCATATCGTCTCAAAGAGGCAGGATTGTAGTTGGATTGGCCATCTGAGAGCAAGATGCGAGGAGGAAGATGAGGAGGAGGTACTTGAGCATTTATATTTGGTTATTTAATATACAGTCTTTATATGCTGTAATTTCCTCATTATTTAATATTCTTGGCGAGTAAATAAAGTCATTTGCAGTTATAAAATATGAACTATTCATACAGAGAACTGAGGATCAGTTTTTATCTAAAAAAATATCTCCGTCTCTTTTATTAGATTTATCATCATCAAGGCAAATTACTAGTTTTGGAGAAATTGCAATTTGGTAATTAGTATCAAAAACACTTGGACCATAGAAACCTCATGGTTGAAATTCTTTGGAATAATAATTATTCACTGGATTATCTGAAGTTAAATAATTCTCATGTTTATTAAGTATAAAAATAATATTTCTTCCCTTAAACAAATATGGAATAAAGTTATCAAAGATGGCTTTAACCTGTACTGGAACTCTCCTCTGTTCGGAATCTTTCTTTTCTGAATGCATCTTTTTATATGCAATATCTAAGTCTTCTTTTGTTTTACAGTTTTCAATAATACTCCTTTCCCATATTTCCCACATTCACTCATCTCAAGTTATTTTATTTACGGTATTTCAATAATCCATTCTTAAAACATAGTACAGAATGATTAATCTTTCATCATTGGATAGCTTTATATTTTTATCGAGATGACTTATATGTTTGAGCTTCTTTTCATAAATATCTGCAAATTTTGTTTCAATATACGAGAAAGTATTTTCAATTCAGTTATTTGGATTATCTGCACTAAACTCATACAAATAATCCTTTTTACAAATCTGAACAGGATGATATTTCTTATTTATTTTCCTAAAATCTTTATCGTAAACAAAGATCTTTTTATCGTGATGGTCTACAAATTTTTTTAAATGAACTTGTGGTACAAAATGTTGTTCTATTTTTATGTCTCACATAGGAATTTTAGTGCAAATTTAGATTCAATATTTTGATTCCATAGTCATATCTTCCATAGCTATCAAATTCTCATGAGAGCTCAACGACAAAATCAATATGAGATGGAAAAAAGGGAAGGATATGCATTAGATTCAATACTTAGCAGAGTTATCCATATCCTCCATTACTTCAAACTCTTTATTTGATAAATTTCTTTCATGTTTAATGCATTCCTTTACTCAATCAGACCATCCAGCCTCATATCACTCAATAAATCCTTTCTTATATGCCAATCTATCTCATACATAATAACTTGAAACGATTGTTAGCATTTGGAAAAATGCTTGATAATTTCAAAGAGGCTCTTCCATAAAATATAGAAAACCAATAACCCCTGATATTAATGCTATAATCCAGAAATTTAAAGATGTAATTCGAAGTAAGTTAATACTCGGTTCATATCTTTTATATGCCTCATTGAGTTCTTTTATGCTAAGTTCCGTTAAGTCTGAAAGGTACTTTATTTTTTTCATAATTCAAAATTAAAGAATAAATAGTTTTTAGTTCACCCCCACCACCTCCTTCACCACCCGCATCTTCTCCTCCAGTCTCGCATTCATGATAGTCGCTCACTCTCTGAGCTTGGCCTCGACGAATGGGATATCCTGTAACAGTTTCTCACGAGTGGCACGATAGGGTGCGAGATATGCCGTGAGAACTGAGAGGAGCTCAGTCTTCGCATGTCCATAACCGAATCCGATATTCTCTGATTCATACTTTTTTCGCAGTTCTGCCGTCTGTTCTGGAGTAGCGAATACACGATAGAGGTTGAAAATATTACACTCATCAGGATTTTTTTTCTTCTCATCGACTCACTCAGAACCTGACACGATAGACATGACACGCTTCTTCAGAGTCTTGTCATCATCAAATATCCCGATGAAGTTGTCATAGCTCTTGCTCATCTTGCGACCATCGATACCAGGGAGAGTCGCTACCGCCTCATCGATGATTGCCTCAGGCTCGATGAATATATCTTG
>JAYWCE010000012.1:0-2522 GCA_043780775.1 Candidatus Altimarinota bacterium
CTCTACGAGCGTAGATGTCGAGAATATGATGACAAAAAGGATCGCGAGGGATCGAGATAGGTACATGGAGAATAGAGAAATTAGAACTGCAAACTTAGATTACTTTTTTCTTGCGGAGAACGATAGTGAGCATCACAAGTATGATCACAGTGAGGATGATAGCTCAGTATACGAGATGATCTGAGAATGGGAGACTCGCGATATTCATCCCAAAAAATCCAGTCAGGAGCGTGAGTGGCAGCATAAATGCTGAGAACGTAGTGAGATATTTGATAGTAGTATTGGATTCGAGTTCGAATATACTCTTGAGTGTGTCCTCCATGGAGTCGATATTTTCTTGTAGGAGTTCGATCTCGGAGAAGATCTTATTCATCTTGTCCTCGAGATTCTCGAAGTAGAGCTCTACCTCCTCGGAGAATCGGTTTTTCATCTGGCTCTCGATCATCCGTAGTACGAGGATCTGCGGCTTCATCATGTGCTTGAGTGTGATGATGTTTCGTTTCTTCGTCATGATGTTGCGGATCGTATCTGTCCCACGAGCGGAGAAGAGCTCTCGTTCGAGTGCCTTGAGATCCCGAGCAAACCGCTCGAGCATCTTCATCGTCTTGTCGAGATAGGCCTCGATGATGGAGTAGAGGATCAGAGCTGGGGACTCTTTTTTGCCAGCCTTGACGTCAGTCTCATAGCGATCATAGACGCGTCGCATCGTCGATGACTGGTAGTATCGGAACGAGATCAGGTAGTCGTGTGAGACGAATATGTTGAGCTCGTTCTGGATATATCGCTCGGAACTGGGATCATATTTCGGGAAATGGAGAACGAGGAAGATGTAGTCATCATATGCATCGAGACGAGCATACTGGTTGGACTCGAGGATCGCATCACGATCGAGTTCATGGAAACTATACTTCGTCATCACCGCATCGATCTCATCGAGCGGTGGATTGACTCGGTCGAGCCAGATTCATGATACAGATGGAGTTTTTGTACGAGCCATAGGAGAATATACTAGGAGTATACGAAAAAATGAGAATTGTCGAGGTCAGTATTTGCAAATACATTGACTTTGACTTATGAGCATTTTTTTATACTATGACCCAGTATTTTGCTCGGATGGTGGAATGGTAGACACGGAGGTCTCAAAATCCTCTGCCTCACGGCTTGCGGGTTCAAGTCCCGCTCTGAGCACCACAAATTTTAAACTTTTTTCCTGTGAAATTTTCTCTCGACAACATCATCGCTGAATATGAATCCCTCGAAGCTGAGCTCATGGATCCGACGATCTATGCTGATCTCAAGCGACTCAAGGCAACCAATCAGAAGAAAAAATCCATCCAACTCACCGTCGAACTCTACCGTGAGTACAAGATGCTCTACGCCAACTATGATGAACTCAAGACGCTCGTCACCGATGAGAAGGATCCTGAGATGCTCGAGATGATGAAATCTGAGATCGCCGCAGCAGACAAACGTATTCCAGAACTCGAAGAGGCTATCAAGATTGCACTCCTCCCGAAGGATCCTAACGATAGCAAGAATATAATCCTCGAGGTCAGAGCTGGAGTCGGGGGAGATGAGGCTGGACTTTTTGCTCATGAGCTCGCTGAGGCGTATAAGGTATTTGCCCGCAAGGAGGGGTATACGCTCGAGGTGATGAGTGAGTCATGGAACGATGCAGGCGGGTACAAGGAGGGGATATTCAAAATCGAGGGAGGGGCTGGTGCCTATGCCCGATTCAAATATGAGTCAGGAGTCCACCGAGTACAGCGAATACCAGAGACAGAGAAAAATGGTCGCGTCCATACCTCGACAGCGACCGTCGCCGTCATGATCGAGGCGGAGGAGATCGATATCGTCATCCGAGAAGAGGATCTCGAGATATCCGCATGTCGAGCGAGTGGTGCCGGTGGTCAGCACGTCAACAAGACGAACTCTGCTATCCGTATCGTCCATCTCCCGACAGGAGTAGTCGCCGAGTGTCAGAACGAGCGATCTCAGCTCCAGAACAAGCTCACCGCTATGTCCGTACTCAAGTCGCGAATATATGCAATAGAGGAAGAAAAGAAAGCTAAACTCGAAGGGGCCACTCGTCTCGCTCTCGTCGGATCAGGAGACCGCAGTGAGAAAATCCGTACCTACAACTTCCCACAAGATCGACTCACGGATCATCGGATCAATCAGAATTTCCCGAATCTCCCAGTCATCATGATGGGGGATCTCGGAGATATCCTCGATGCCCTCGCGATCGCTGATCAGACAGCTCTCCTAGAGGCCGCAGCAGGGAGATAGTCGATATATAGTCCCTACTCCAATCCTCTCCCGAGACTCGGGAGAGGATTTTATGTATGAAAAAGTATATACTATATTTGTATATCGGAAATGAAAATTTAGATTTGACAAATAAATAAATAAGAGTATATAGGATATACTATAATTCGCAAAATATGCAAAAAATCATATCGATCCTCATCTCGATTTGTTTACTTTTTGTCACCATAGCTCCAGTCGCTGATGCGAGTGTC
>JAYWCE010000013.1:0-2501 GCA_043780775.1 Candidatus Altimarinota bacterium
ACTCGAGAACGATGTGAACTCCATCTTCTCAGTCGCAGTGATCCCATCTCGCACACTCAGGAGTGTATATCCATGATAGGAGATGAGTCCGAGCACCTCTGTCCGATACGCCTCGAGGATGAACGCATATCGATGATCACGCGAGACGATCACGATACGATCCCCTGTGAGTGGACTATGCGTGACGAGAACCGTGAGGAGGGATATGCCCACTGCAAATATCACACCTATACCGAGCAGGATACAGATCCACTTTTTCCATGTCCTGAGCCTCATCCCGATCGATGTCATGATCTTTCCTGTCTGCATATACGATGATAGATGAGAAAATCATAGGAAAAATACGGAAAATCACAAATAAAAAGCAGAAACGTCACCACAAGAAGGGTGACGTTCGAAATTTAGGAGCAAGCAACTGTCAGAAATGTCCGAATGGACACTTGTGGCACCACTCGACTCCGCTATATCCATCATCCTGCATATCAGAGCATCCAGAAGGAGCTCGACAGCAGAAAGTAGATTTTTTTATTTTTATATTTGGGAATAGGCGGGAAAGTCAAAATACAACTTCCCCGCCTCGAGCCCTTCATCGTCAAATGCACAATGAAGGGCTCCTCCTCACGTCGCAGCCTGTCGGCGGCGAAGTGATGCGAGGCCTGCGCCCGCGAGGGCGCAGCCGACCAGAGCCAGCGACGCTGGCTCTGGTACTGGGGTTGGCGGCGGCTTACACTTATCCGGATCCACCAAACATGGATCCGGTAGTGGTGCCTGAGGCACCGGTTGGGCGGCATTCGCCGGCCCAGACATGGCCGCCGCCAGAATGGCGGCGGCCAAAAACAACTTTTTCATATACAGCTCCTTGCCCAATGATTTCTCGCCATGGGCAGCGTGTGCCAGGGGATCCTGACGTTCGATACTTTATATAGTATAATTATTTTGTCAATATAATTTCGCACAAAAACGAAAAAAGCCCGCGACAAGGGCTCGAGCATTGCGCGGGGAGAGGACTTCCCCAAAAAGATATAGCCGATAATGCAGTTATGGTACATTAACTTGATTTATACCTGTTGTATTCCTGTCATGCTGAGACATGATCCGTTCTCCGTAGTATTACGAAGGATGCAAGCATCTGCTGGGAAATAATCAGAGCAGATCCTTCATTTCACTCAGGATGACAAAAAATAGGGGTCTCTGCAAAACTAAAGAATTGAGCGGAAGCAAAAAATGATCTCTATTATGGTACTGGATTGTTTTTCGCCACAGCGAATCTTCGACGTTCTTCGCAATGCTGGAAGGCGAATATTACAGAGATTCCTCTATGCTATCCTCGTTGAATTACTAATGTGAATATATTACGGTAAACTTCCGCATTGGTATGTGTGCTTCAGCGGTTTTGTCTCTCCCCTGATAAGGGGAGATTAAGAGGGGTTACACCGATAGGAATCCTTTAAAATAAGGAATCATAATAGTGTAACCCACCCTAACCCTCCCTTCTCAGGGAGGGGACCCGAACCACAGAAATCCTTTATATAAGGTATCTTTACCGTAATTGATTCACATTACTATAAAGAAAAAAACCTAGGAGGGTCTTTTTCTTTTGGAGTTATTTCTTCTCCTTATTTGGATGTTCCTCTTTCGAGGACATGAGGATAGCAGATTGTGTAATCCTCCACTCCTGTCGAAATCACCATATCCCGAGTGAACATCTATACTCACATATATTCCTTCACTCGCATCTCGAGTTCGTACTGAGCTCACTTCCAGGTCATATCAGGATCGAGGAGCCGGAGTCACTCATCCGATATATCATCGAAGTAGATGAGAGACTTTAGGAGTACCGATCTATGTACCACATTCCCGAATCGCTCTTCGAAATGAGCAAAAAGATCAGAGAGAGATATCTCTCGTAGGATATACACGAGATCGATATAGTCTTTTGCTGTTGCTCTATTTTGTATCGTCCAGAGTTTCATCGTAGCTATATCTAGCTTGCTTGCAAGTATGAAATATGGAGTATCTATTGCGCTCACCAAGAGCGGTTTCTCGAAAGTCATAAAACTCAATTTCACTTCATCGAGCTCTATGTAGAGAGTATTCGGGGATTCTAGTATCTTCTGGAGATCATGTCAGACAAAAGACTCCAGACACTGGTCGAAAAGTTCACTCGTATCAAAATGATCTCCTCGGAAAAAATCAAAATCTATACTTTTTCTATGTCAAAAATAAAGAGCAAGTCCCGTACCTCATGCGAGATACCAGGGATTTTTTGCGAGAAGTCCTATTTTTTCGAGAAGAGCATATCGTTTCTTATCTAAAATTTCTCTGAAAAATAGGTGTGTTCACTTGTTCATAGAGTGATAGTGATGGTACTCGAGGGAGATCAAATATGAGAGACCAGAATGTATTTGTTTTTGGTTCGAATTTTTTTTGATTTTTCAAAAAGAAAGACTTCAGTGTTTTCTGCGAAATATACTCTATTATATCTTTTTCCCCAAATTGGA
>JAYWCE010000014.1:0-7061 GCA_043780775.1 Candidatus Altimarinota bacterium
GAGCTCCGCAAATTCGCGAAGTCTGGTACTCCTGAGTGAGATGAGACTCGCAGGTGTATCGAGGCAGGACTCAAGGCTCCGACGAGTGCCGTCGTGAAGATGGCAGAGCTCTATGTGGCAAACAACAAGGATAAAAAAATACTCCTCGACGGAGTCATCCGCAGTACAGAACAAAATACAGCCCTCGAGCCCGTATTCGGTGACTTCATCGTCATCTATCTCGATCTCGATGTAGAGATAGCTGTCGCTCGCCTCGGTGGTCGTCGTATCGATCCTGTCACGAGTGAGACATTCCCATCTAGCTACAAATGAGAAACCAACCCAAAAACTGGAAACAAACTCGTAGTGCGAGCTGATGACACAGAAGATGCTATTAGATCTCGTATCAGCTGGTCGATCGCCGACACTCTACCACTCATCGATATCTGGGAGTCGAACTGACATCAGGTATATCAGATAGATGCGAGCCAGGGTGAAGAGGATATATTCGCAGAGATAGAGAAAATAATCAAAAGATAAGGAAAAGGCACCCTTCGGAGTGCCTTTATTTAAAAAGATCTATTTAAAGCGTTTTCTATTATGAAATGCTCTAGCTAAACGATGGTCGAATTGCTGGTATGCCCACATTGGAATCAGTTCTAACTCCTCTTTTTCGAGTTTTTTGGACTGAATAAAGGTGATATCCAACCATTCTTCAAGTGGGATTGCTGCTGATCCTCTTGCTTTCTGATATTCAATTTTTCACTGATATGAAAGTAACTTTCTTACAGCAGAAGCAATTAGTGGGTTTAGTAAATCATCTTCTTTTTTATTTATTGTTTTTATGACTAGTGAAACAGGTATGGTTCACTTGTTGATGACAAGACTTACTTTCTCCATAAGTTCAACTATAACTTTAGTACAATTTTCACCTGCTTGTACTTGAGCTATAGCAGCTTCTTGTAATTGACAGAGTTCTGAATTAATGGGCATGAGATTTTTATTAGGTTTTGCTTATTCTAGGAAACTCTTGGTATATGTCAATATAAATTTATAAAATCAATTTTTGTCAATTTCTCTGATTTGCATTTTTCGATTTCCACCCTATTCTCATATCCTATGACGGATCACTACTATATCCATATCCCCTTCTGCCGACAGCGATGTCCGTATTGCAAGTTTGCACTGACACCAGTTTTTGATGAGTTCAAGAAGCGGAGATATATCGAGTATTTGAAAAAAGAAATAAATACATATTTCGGATGATGAGAAGCAGTGAACTCAGTGGGGTTTGGGGGGAGGAACTGTTTGAGTCAGATTGAGAGCAATACTGAGATAGCGAAGTGAGCGAGTTTTTCTCCCCCCAATGCTTTTGATACTTTTGGCACCAAAAGTATGGAGAATTGTGTCTGAAAAAAACAACAGAAAACCATCTATTTCGGCGGATGAACCCCATCAGTTCTCTCACATGAAGAGATACTTGAGATTTTGGAGTGTTTCGGAGCTCCTTTGCAAAGGAGCTGGCACGAAGTGCCTGAGGATTTTTCTCAGGAACCAAATCCCCCCTGCCCCCCTTTACAAAGGGGGTTCCCTGAGATCACCATGGAGATGAATCCTGAGGATGTCACGCCTGAGTATATCAGTGGCGTCCTCGCACTCGGGATCAATCGTATCTCACTCGGCATCCAGACGCTCAATGAGACGAGTCTGAAAGAAATCCATAGAAGCGATAGAAATACGATTTTCGGTGCACTTGAGAGTATCAGTTCTGAAATCAAAAAATCAAATAACAATATCTCTCTCAACATTGATTTCATTCTCGGGCTCCCTTTTGTGCAACCTGGCGAAACTCTAGCAGGTATACAGGAACTGCATACTAGATTCCCACATATCACGCACACCAGCGTCTATATGCTCGAGGATGAGTCCTATCCTCGCCACTGGCGAGAGAACTCGATCACAGAAGACGAGATGCAGAGTGAGTTCCTAGCGATCATCGACTATTTGGCATCGATCGGATGGCATCAGTACGAGCTCTCAAACTTTGCTAAAAAATGATACGAGTCGGTACACAATCAGGCATACTGGGATCACTCGGAGACTAGAGGGTTCGGGCTATCGGCAGCATCATACGAGTGAGGAGTGAGGTGGAGCAACTCGAGCTCATTCACGGGATATTTTGGATGAAAAAGAGACAATGAGGAAAAACTGACACCAGAACAGATCGAGATAGAAGAGATGATGTTCGGGCTGCGAAGAGATGGATATTGTATCGATCCCCCTCTATGAGGGGGACGAGGGGGAGTTTCTCAGAAAAAACTCGATACACTTATCAATGATTGACTCATAGAAGTCACGGAAAACCGAATAAAACCAACAAAAACTTGAATTTTTGTGATAGATCATATACTGTCGGAGTTGATTTCAGATTTGTAGAATCAGTATAGTTCGGGAGGTTTTCTTCCGTTATGGAGAATTTTGAGTATCTGTCAGCGAGGTTTTCGTTATTATTTCAAATGTTTCTTAGTTTGGAATAATAGAAAACAAGATGAGTACAGATAGCAAAATGAACCATGGAAGATTTGGAAGGCTTTTGTTACTTTTTGCCAAAAAGTAAAGGGAAGGACTCAGAAACAAAGTAAAGATATGAAAAAATAAGCCGCCATAGCTCAGTGGTAGAGCACTTCATTGGTAATGAAGAGGTCTCGGGTTCAAGTCCCGATGGTGGCTCCAGTTTTTCTTTTGACATTCTCAGAATTTTACTATAATTCAGTTCATTAAATCCCTTCGGGGATTTTAAAATGCTTTGACGAAAAGAGGAAATTCCATATACTCTTCCCTGTTATTTGTCGTCTATTCCCTATCTTCACTCCTATGTCCAATTTTATCACAGAAGCCAGTACAGAGCTCGAACATGTTGTCTGGCCGACTCCCGCAGAGAACAAAAAATACATGATCTACACGATCGGTGTGATTGTAGTACTCGGGATCTTCCTCGCGGTTCTCGGATATGCTGTGACGAACTGACTCGCCCTAGCTCGTGCACAATTCCCTCATGATACTATCTCATCTACAGTGAGTGGTGAGGATACTATGACTCAAGCAGAGCTCAACAAACTCCTCAAAAATATCAAAGTTAATACTGGTGCAACAGCATCAGGAACTCAGACTGCATCTGGTAAATAGCCCCCTACTTCTATAACTTAACTCCCAACTCCCCATATGTTCGACCTCCTGACAACAAAAGAAGAATGAGAATGGTATGTTATCCGAGTTATCTCGGGAACCGAGGACAATGTTCGATCATCACTTATGCAACGCCGTGAGGCATTTGGTCTCGAACAATACATACTCGATGTATTCATCCCAACTCACGATAGTATCACCGTCCGCAAGGGTGGAGAAAAGGTAAAACGCAAAAAAAATATATTCCCAGGGTATATCCTCGTCCGTATGATCGTAACGAATGAGAGCTGGTATATAGTCCGCAATACTCCGAATGTGACAGGATTCCTCGGAGCTGGTACAGTCCCAGTTCCAGTCCGTGGAGAGGAGCTCGAACAATTGAAATGAGTCCTCGAAGAAAAGAGCGAAGAATACAAGACGAATATGCAAGTTGGGGAGTTCGTGACGATCGGGTCTGGTCCATTCGAAGGGAGCGAGGGCAAGATCGTCGAGATCAACAAACAAAAAGGTCTCGTCAAGGTTATGGTCAATCTCCTCGGCCGTGAAACACCAGTCGAGATCGAGTTCTCGAGTATCAGAAAGCAATAATCCCTATTACTCAGTTCCAGATTCTAAGAACTAAAGTTCTCCATACTAAGCTCTAATCCAAATGCGTATCGCACTGATCACTCTTGCTGTTGCTGCTCTTGCCTTTATTGGGAGCATTATTTGGATATTTGCCCAGAAAAATGGTATCGATATCCTCCCGAATACGAGTACAACTACAGTCAAAATCTCGAATGAGACAGCCGCTATCGAGATACTCAGGTCTCAGTGGAAAACAGAAGATCGTATCAAGGAACTCGAGGCCAAGATCGACGCTCTCGGTGGCAAGGCTCCAATAGTATCACAGACTCCAATTCTCGAAAGCACTGGAACGATAGATACTATGAAATCTGCATCAGGTGTAACAACAGGCAAAAATATCATACCGATATCTGCAAAGTTCCTGACCAAGATAATCACCAAGGTGAGCCTCACTCTCGGGAAGAACAATGGGATCTATGGACTCTATCTCTTCGATACGAGCACCGAGTACTCTACCTATACAGACCTCAAATCTGGTATCGTAGTCATCGCGAGTCGGACTCCGTATGCTACTTGGCTAGCGAACTTCCGAGCCATCGATAAATCATCTTTCGTAGTGAACGAGTCCAAAACTTTCCCCTTTCCGAGTTTTTATCTCAATCCTCCGAAAGAGGATAGCACTATCCGCATCGTAATGCAGGTCGAGGCTCAGACACTCCTCATCAGTGTACCAAAGGCTCGATTCACAGAATTCAAAACGATGATGACCAAAAAATAATCCCAAACACCCAACTCCTAACCCCATAAACTATGTCTGATAAGAAAATCATCCTCACTCGCGATGGACTCACTGAGCTCCAAGCAGAGCTCCGCATCCTCCGCGAAGAGAAGCGTGTCGAAATAGCCGAAAAACTCAAAGAAGCAATCTCCTATGGGGATCTCTCTGAGAATGCTGAGTACCAAGCAGCTCGTGATGATCAGGCACAGATGGAGCTCCGTATCGCTGAGCTCGAGGAGATGCTCAAGCCAGGGAGCTACGAGATCATCGATGAGAAGAAAAAGAAAACAGGTATCAATGTTGGCTCTATCGTGACTCTCGAAGAAACTGATAAAAAAGAGACTATCACCTACACGATCGTCGGTTCTCAGGAAGCGAGTATTCTCGATGGTAAAATCAGCAATGAGTCTCCTATCGGTCGATCTCTCATCGGCAAGAATACTGGTGATAGTATCACTGTAGTTGCACCATCTGGAAAAACAGACTATTCTATCCTCAAAGTTGCATAATATGCTCATAGCCTTTCACGCATTTCTCGAGAATCACATGATCATCATTCCTGTGATATCGCTCCTGGTAGCCATCGTTGTGAAGTGACTGGTTCACGCTCTCAAGGGGCGATTCTCTGTGGCGAGGATGTTCGGAAGTGGTGGTATGCCATCGGCTCATTCCACATTTGTCATAGCACTCTCGACAGCTATGGGACTCAAGTATGGAGCATGGAGTGATGAGTTCGCCATCTGTCTCGTCATCTCGATTATCATCATATACGATGCGATGAATGTCAGATATCAGGCAGGCCTCCATGCGAGAGCCCTCAATCGCCTCACTCCAGACGATGGACAGATACTCAATGAATCTATGGGACATACGCCACTCGAGGCCCTTGTCGGTGGTATTATCTGATTCCTCACTGCTGTAGTACTCCTCGGGTTATAAAAATAAAAATCCATTCTCAGACTTGCTTCTTAGCCTTTGTTCATTTCATGTTTTCCATTCACGACGAAGAAAAAATCATATCACTCCTCGAGGCCAACGGACATAAAAAATTCCGCTATGCACAGATAGAGAACGCGATCTACAAAAATCTCGTGACCGACTTTGATATGATCGAGACACTCCCGCAATCGATCCGTGATCTCTTGAAAGAAAATTGCTCCTACAATTCCCTCTCACTCCATAGTGAGAAAACTGATCCAGAAGGCCAGACAACAAAGTTCCTTTTCACGACTCATGATGGCAAGATGATCGAGGCGGTAATCATGCGTCATCTCTCAGGTCGCAATACACTCTGTGTGAGTTCTCAGGCTGGTTGTCCTATGGCCTGTACATTCTGTGCGACGGGCAAGCTCGGACTTATCCGTAATCTCACATTCGTCGAGATCATCGATCAGATCATGTGGGCTGCACACCATCTTGCAAAAGAAGACAAGAAACTGAGAAATATTGTCTATATGGGTATGGGTGAACCCCTTCTCAACTATGGTGAGGTCTCTCGGTCAATCCATATCGCCTGTGCTCAAAAGAAACTCGATCTTTCGAACCGTCGTATCACGGTCTCGACATGTGGTATTGCCCCTCGTATTATCGACTTCGCTCGAGATTTTCCTCAGGTATCTCTCGCGATCTCACTCCATGCCCCGAACGATGAGGCACGCAAAAAAATAATGCCAGTCGAGAATACCTACCCGATAGATGTCCTCATGGCATCTATCGAGGAATATGTCCGCATCACGAACAAGCGAGTATTCTACGAATATATCATGATAAACGGTGTCACTGATCGTATCGAATATGCGACACAACTGGGCGAACTCCTCAAGTGAAAGCTCGCTCATGTGAACTTCATCCCATACAATCCAGGCGAAGGAACTGATAGCAATGGATATCTCCCAACATCGAAGATGATTATCAAAAAATTCCAATCGACACTCGATAACTATGGTATCCCATCGACCGTCCGCCATACAATGGGAGATGATATCGATGCAGCATGTGGGCAACTCGCACTCAAGGAAGAGGGCAAGTCCCTCGCTACAGAGGTCGGTCGGTCTCTCGGAAAAACCACGAACAAAATATAATACTCTCCCTATGACAAATCCTGAAGATCCAACCACTCAGCCAGAAATCAATATAATAAAGAAAGAAAAACCATCACGCAAGCAGACACAACGCGATGCTCGTCGCAAAAAAATGGTAGAGAAAGCAAAACGAAAAATAAAAGTACAGAAAAAGACAGAACGCAAACTCATGATCAAATCTGAACGAGTCAAGGCAAACAAGCGAGAGAATAGCAAACGCAAACTCGTGAGAAAAATCCAAGCACGAGAAGAGACAGGTACTCTCAAACAAACAGATACTCCGATCTCAAAACCCGATAAAAAAGTATTTGTCAAAGATAATTTCGGAATACCGCAGAAGAAGTAGATTGATTTTCTCTCATATTCCCCTATACTGTAGTTCATGAATCTAACTATACCGAGTCCACTCGATGACATCATAGCCAATATAGAGGAGCTCAAGGGACGCAATCAGTATGCTCAGGCGAGGC
>JAYWCE010000015.1:0-2497 GCA_043780775.1 Candidatus Altimarinota bacterium
GCATATTTTCCAAAAGTGTGGATTTTCACATTCCTGTTTTTCCTATGATATAGGTATGACGAGCCCGATCGATCGGCTGGATAGCGAACTCCTCGGTCGATCCACGATAGTTCGAGAGTCCGATCGGAGTATTGGGGGCTCAGGTATGAGGCAGGTTGTGGGGTGGCTCGAACCGGCGAGTTGTGACCCAGTTGACTCCAGGAGTTCGGACATAGATCGTCGGCATATGCACGAGTCCGGCGAGCTCCGTCACAGACAATATACTCCGATATTTGGAGTATGGTTTGAGGGTTTTTGTGTAGGTCGTCTGGTGTGGTCGCCCTATTACCAGCTTAGCACCGTTGGGCTGGGAGAATATATGCAGACTCGATGCGAGCTCTCTTGTTGCTGTTGATTTTTGTCCTATCGAAGCGAGGATGATCTGAGTCGAGTATCCATAGCTATCGAACTTGCTTTCATTCGTTTCTCGTTTTTCTTTTTTGTCAGGAGCACCATGCTCATCCTCTCCTTGCGATCCGCCCGTGAGGAACGATGCGATATGAGCCAGGAGGGTAAATGGAAACACGAGCAAGCGAATCCAACACCAATTCGCGAGGAGGAATATCTTGGCAAAGTCAGGCAGGCGCTCCATCTCGATGATCGATCGTTCCGTATGCTCACGCCAGTCATGATCAGACAAGGGAGAAAAATCAACACGCAAGAATACCGTCTCAGACTTGGCAGATTTCACAAGAACTGAAGTAATACCAGATAATGGATCGATTCCCTCTTTCTCGGTACGATCCTTGAGATTGGCGTAGAGCTTGATGGTGTCTCCCGAGATATGCGAGAGTCTCGCCTCCTGCATAGAGATCTCGGCGTCAGCGTCAAATGGTAAAATCGCCTCCGTGATCTCGATATCGCTATAGTGAGCGTAGAGCTGACTCTCGAGGAACTGCTTATGCTTGGTCGGAGTCTCGAGGAAGAATCTAATACGACTCTGATGGTGCACGACAAAAAACCGAAACTGTGGACGACTATGTGGCAATATATCCCACCATACAGTATGCGAGTCATGGAGCGTATCATGGAGGGTCGAGAGCATCTCACGAGCGACGAACACTCATTTTTCATTGGCTCTATCCACTGCGATTTCGAGGATCACTGTATTCATAGGAGATATTTTATAGAAAACCCCCGAAAAAGCCAATTGCATTTTTGCATATTTTTCCTATAGTGCATCTATGCAAACTATCGAGATCACAAATACAAATATCCACATCAATGAAAGCTGTCATATCATCGACCGAGGGATTGTCGAACGTGTCGATATCGTCATTGGCGAGTGACTACAGGTCGAGTATTGTTTCGTGGCTCCTGTCTCTGTCATTCCTGTCATTCCTGTCATTCCTGCGAAGGCAGGAATCCAGGTTCCCGTCATTGCGAGGGACGAAGCAATCCAGGCGTCTGATCTGTCTCTCCAACAATCAAACAATCAAACAATCAAACAATCTTTTTTCCGCCATATCGCCATCGGAGCCGATACCACATTCACAGGTACTGGCGTGATGATGGATCAGGTAGACATCGAGATCATCACTGAGATATGTGGCGATGGTGCGAAGTCTACACTCGATCTCCTCGCTCTTGCCACTGATGATGCTCGCATCTCTGTCGAGGGAGTGGCGAGAGTCGCATCGCCATATCGCCAGGTGTCGACTCGTGTCGATCAGACCAATATCCTCATCGGAACTGGGGCCCGAGTTCGCGGAGTTCCACGACTCGAGATCGCCACTGATGATATCGAGTGAGGTCACTCATGTCGGATGCATCGGCTCGGTGGAGAGTCACTATTCTACCTCACCTCTCGTGGACTCACACATCAGAGTGCTGAGACACTCCTTCTCAACTCTGAGATCCTGAGGCATCTGAGAACTATCGATGAGAGTGAGCGAGAGAAGTCCTGCTACGAGATACATATGCGACTCATCAAAAAACCCGCCTAGGCGGGTTTTTTTATAAATTATGGAATTAGAAAATTATACTAAATTAGAGATACAAGAATAGATTTATTATAACATATACCATAAGAATATGAATTCCGAAAAATAGTAATGTGAATTTTATTTTTGAATTTAAGCCATCGGACTCTATTGAGGCAATAATGTGATTAATACTGAAGAATAGAAGAGAAAGATATATAAAAAATGTAGTCAATGAGAACATTGTGTGCATTGAATACAAATATGAAAGTCAATTTGACATGTATAATTGAATATTATAACTAATCCAACTAAAAATGGCACTAGATATTCATAGAAATGCTGATAAAATAAGTCATACGATAATAAATTTCTTTTCATTTTCTTGATTTATTTTTTGTGAAAAAGATCACATCAAATGTTTAGTGACTCGAAATGATAAATAGAAACACATACTCAAAAGAAACATCTGTGATATGAAAATAGTTCCACTTTCCGTAGAGCGAAAGATAAAATCTGAGAAAAGTTCTTTTTTA
>JAYWCE010000016.1:0-2496 GCA_043780775.1 Candidatus Altimarinota bacterium
TGACCTCGGTGTAGAACTTTTTTGAGAGATTGTCCTGATGAAACGATGAGAGTACACCGATCGTCACGCTCGTCTCTGTACTCGCCATCAGGGAGAACCTCTTGAAATAGGTGAGGAAATCCTGTTTTCGGATTTCTCTCGACATGATCTCGACGGACTGAGTAAGATGAGCGAAGCTAAAAATCATGTATCCTTTTTATTCAGAAAGGTCCCAAAGTCAAAAGAAAAAAATCACTTGACAGCCACTAGTGTACACGATTTTTGGTCAGGAATCGAAAGTGTTGTTCTGTAGATATGGTTCCTCTAAACGAGAGAATATATATCTAAATAAAAAGTAAATTTGTGCATACATAGAAAAAAGTTTTACACAAAAAAGAAACAAAAAATATCTCACCATATATGGTGAGATATTTTTTGTAAAATCGAAAAAAATTATTTGATTTCTTTGAGACGAGCTGCTTTTCCAGTGAGCTCACGGATGAATTTGATATTTTTACGGCGAACTTTGAACTTGCGGAGAATATCGATCTTGGCGATAGTCGGAGCATTGATAGGGATGAGTCGCTCGATACCGACACCGTCGACATCCGATCTGATCGTGAGGACACGATCGAATGCTGTAGAACCTCTCATAGAGATGACGAGTCCTCGGAATTTTTGAGTTCGCTCCTTCTCACCCTCGCGGATTATCTGGTGTACCTCCACTTCCATACCCGTCTCGTAGACGACTACAGTATCTTTTGGTTCTGCTACAGTGCTCTGTTGGATAGCTTTCACGAGTGCGACATCTGACATAATATTTAGGACTTAGGATTTAGAACTTAGAACTGAGAGTTGAGATCACAGAACGAATGGGTGGATTATATAGAAAATTTGTATTTTGCAAGTTTTTTCGAGATTATTTGCAAAAAAAGGTTTTTCCTCTACTATGTATCCATATTTTAGAATTGAGATCTTAGAGCTTGGAATCCAATATACGCAAGTATGTCCGGTTCTTGTCTATCGTTTCTAAGCTCTAAATTCTAACTTCTAAGCTCTGATTTATCTATGGAATTCTTTTTTCTCACGGAAAACAACTCAGCAGAGATCGCTATACTCATACTCCTCGCCACTATCCTCATATACATATGGGGATCTAATCTCTATCAATGGATAGGGCGTGTACGAGTGGCACTCGGTGGATCAGTGCGATGATGAGCATCTGAGAGTGCTCACGTACTCGCTCGAGCTCACTCTACAATCATATCAGTATCAGAGAATCCTGTGACAATAGAGACCGCAGAGACTCCAATAGAGTGAGAAAAGATCGACACCTCCAAAGTCGAAAAACTCGTCGGACTCGTGTCGAGTATCCGTACATTGATCGCCCGTGGGATGATGAGCGAGGCTCAGACACTCATCGTCGAAGGACTCTCTCTCTCAAAAGATCACCGAGAACTTAACCTCCTCCTCGCTCAGATATATGAACAAGATGGACAATACTCGAGTGCAGAGTACATATACAAGGATATGGCAGAGCTCCACTCGAACGATATCGAGATACTCGAGAAACTCGCGAATGTCCTCATCGTCGAAAAAAAATACACAATCGCCAGTGAAATATACAAAAAAATCCACGCATCAACGGGTAATACTGAGACAACACTCTATATGCTCACTCATATCTCCAACACCCTCGGGGACGCGAAGTCCACTCTCCACTATGCCAAGCAATATGTCCTGCAGTGGCCCAAAAATCCTGAGATCATAGCCCTCCTCGCAAATATACAAGTAACTCTCGGTCTCAGACGTGACGCTATCGAGACTTACAAGCATCTGAAAAATCTAACCCCCTATTCTAGTGAAACCACAGAAACCCTTCAGAAGCTACTTCTTGAAGAAGAGCTTGCGAATAATTTTGAAGTAAAATAAATATCAGGATTTAGATCTTAGATTTTAGAACTTAGAAATAAGAGATAGTTCCAAAATCTAAGATCAAAGCTCTAAAATTATATATACCCCCATGGGGGTACTAAACTCCACACTTATGTCCAATCTCACCACTCCCCCACATAGCGTCGATGCCGAGCGCTGAGTCCTCGGATCTCTCCTCATCGACAAGGATGGTATCATCCATGTTGCCAATCTTCTCGGTCGTGAGGACTTCTACGATCCAGCTCACAGTATCGTCTATGAGGCTATCCTGGATCTCTATGCACGCAATCGTCCGATCGACTCGATCACGGTCCGAGAGGTCATCGATGATCAAAAGAAACTCGAATCCATCGGAGGCAATCCATTCCTCGCTGGACTCATGGAGGCTGTTTTCACGAGTGCCAATATATTCCAGTATGCTCAGATCGTAAAAAATAAATCAATACTAAGAAAGCTGATCCGAGCTGGTAATGAGATCATCATGAATGGGTACGATGAAGCGACTGAGACCACAGAGCTCCTCGAGAAGGCTGAGAAATCACTCTTCGGCGTGACTCAGACGTTCATCCAGAACAAGCTCGT
>JAYWCE010000017.1:0-7006 GCA_043780775.1 Candidatus Altimarinota bacterium
AGAGATTTGAGATATATTCTTCCACTTCTTGTGTGATGTCTTGGAGAGTATCCGTATCATTCCATACTTGCTCGAAAGTATCGAGAAAATTCTTTGTCATCTCATATTCGTCTATCTTCATTACGTTTCTGATAAGAGAATTATCGTTCTCAAATCCAAAACCCGCACTACTAAACTCATCGATTCCTTGATATGCGGTAATATCACCTCAATTTTCTACGAGAAACTGAGTCTGCATATATCTATTTGATACATTGGATCTAAACTCTACCTTTCACTCAATCCATTTCTTACACTCTTTTGCGATAGCTCGTCACTTAAGTTCATTCTTGAGATTGATTTCGAACTCTGAACCACTTACTGCTTTTTTTATATTGTTTGCATGGATTTCAAACATTCTCTGTTCTTTTTTGGTGGACTCTTTTTCGATAAAAGCTGAATCGGTGAATATAAATCTCATCTTCTCTATGCCTTGAAACTCTGTTCTCAGGCTATCAAAGCCATATATAGAAAAAATTGCAGCTGCAACATTGAGTCTGGAACCCTTTTTTATGTTTTTTTTGAGGTCATCTCAAACCTTTTGAGTTTTGTTATTGAAGTTTTGAATCATAGATGAATTGATAATTAGCTATAAATCAAATCCTATCATTCTCTGAAAACCTCACTTAGCTAGAATTGATATAATTTTGAGTGTTATAGTATAGAAAAAATCATTTTAGTAAAGCCAGGAAAGGCATTTATTTTGGCTTAAATTCTAAACTGAAACGCAACACTTTTCATTTCACCAAAAAATCTATATGGAGAAGGATTTTTTTATTGTTTTTCGCCCCATTTTCTATACACTCTCCGTATGACTCAAGACCAAGCGTATGACATACTCACGATGGGACACAACGTGTTCCTCACAGGAGCTGCTGGAACCGGCAAGACCTATCTGATCAACCGATTCATCCGACATGCTCGCGAACATGGGATCACGGTCGCAGTCACAGCCTCGACAGGGATAGCGGCGACGCATATCGGCGGGATGACGATCCACTCGTGGTCGGGGATGGGGATCCGAGATACGCTCACGGATGAAGATATCGATGTGATCGTGTCCCGAGAGTATCTGGCCAAGCGATTCGCTAAGACCAATATATTGATCATCGATGAGATCTCGATGCTCTCGGGAGTGTTCCTCGCGAATCTGGATCGACTCCTGCGGTCGACTCGCTTTTCTCAGGAACCATTTGGTGGGATACAGGTCGTGCTCGTGGGGGACTTTTTCCAGTTGCCACCAGTGTCTCGTGGGAGTGATGTGGAGTTCGCATTTGACCACCCAGTCTGGCGAACCCTCAGACTCGCGATCTGCGTACTCGATGTACAGTATCGACAATGAGAAGATCCACTCCTCACGATACTCAACGAGATCCGCTCTGGAGCTATGAGCCGTGAGTCACTCGCACTCCTCGATTCTCGCAATATAGAGGTTGCCACTGACGATCATACGGAGCTCTTCACTCGCAATATATCTGTCGATGGCTACAATACACAGAGGCTTAATGCCATCCATGATGATACATTCGTATTCGAGATGCAGTCGAAGTGAGCTGAGAAACTCGTCGAAGCTCTGAAGAAGTGATGTCTCGCACCAGAGACTCTCATCCTCAAAAAATGAGCCCGAGTAATGTTCGTGAAGAATAATTTCGATGCTGGATATGTGAATGGCTCCATCGGTCATGTGGTCGGCAAGTATGAGTGTCTGCCTATCGTCGAACTCACCGATGGGACGCGGATCATCGCGGATCATATGGACTGGTCGATCGAGGAAAATGGAAAAGTGAAAGCAACCATCTTGCAAATTCCACTCAGGCTTGCCTGGGCGATCACTGTCCACAAATCGCAGGGGATGACACTCGATATGGCCGTCATGGATCTCAGTGATGCATTCGTGAGATGACAGTGATATGTTGCACTCTCTCGTGTTCGCTCACTCTCTGGCCTGATTCTCCGTGGCTACAACCCGACGGCGCTCCAGATCGATCCTCGGGTACGAGAGTATGATGAGATACTCAGGGCAACCTCAACGGCTGTGATCGAGAGACTGAGTCAGATAACCAATAGTGAAAAAGAAACCAAGGTAGAGCTCGCGATCAAAAAACTCGGAGGCATACTCCAGAAGATCGATCTGGACTTCGTAGATCCCAAGAGAGCTAAGATGGCGACACATGAAGAGACCTATTCTCTTATTCAAACTGGCAAGTCACTCGATGATATTGCGGATATTCGCAATATCAAGATATCAACTATATTCTCCCACATCGAGAAGCTCACCGAAGAAGGGAAGATCATCGATCTCACAGCACATCGGCCTGATGATAGTGATCGCCTCTCGGATATTCATCGGGCATTCGTCGAAGTTGGTACACTCTCACTCTCTCCAGTTCGTGAGTTCCTCGCGAGTCTGCATGATGAGGACTATGGTTATGATGAGTTGCGTATGGCTCGACTGTTTCTCTCGGTGGCCGATAAGAAAAAAATCGAAGAGCAGATGCTCTATGAGAGTGAATGAATATAAAAATTGCAAATCCTATATAAAAGAATACAATATTTTCACTTTATTTTTTACATCAAATATATGTTTTATCAAGCTGCTATCACTCTCCCGATCTCTCGTATGAAGGCTCTCTCCTCACTCATCGACACCATAGAGACTGAGGCAACAGCCAAAAATATGACCGATGCCGAGGTGCTCGATATGCGACTTGCTCCTGATATGCTCCCTTTTGGTCGTCAGATACAGATCGTATGAGACAATGCAAAATGAATGGCATCCAGGCTAGCAGGAAAAGAAGCTCCTAAATATGAAGACAATGAGACAACTCTTGCAGAGCTCCGAGCTCGCCTCGAAAGGACGATATCATACCTAGAGACTTTTGTAGAAACAGACTTCCAGAATGCAGCGACTGTGGAGGCTCGATTCCCATATTTCCCTGGTATGCATATGGTCGGGGCGGATTATATGCTCGGATATGCTCTCCCGAATTTCTTTTTTCATCTGGTTACCACCTACAGTATCCTCCGTCATCACGGATTCGACATCGGCAAGGCTGACTATATCGGCAAGGCGATACCACTACTTCCAGATGCAGTATAATCTCTCAAAAATCCAATGCAAAAAACCCTCGCACTCCAGATCACCGACCTCAAAAAAACCTATTCAAGTGGAACTGAAGCTCTGAAATGAGTCACCTTCGATATCGAGAAGGGTGATTTTTTTGCACTCCTCGGGCCGAATGGAGCCGGCAAGTCGACGGTGATCGGGATCATCTCAGGTCTCGTGAATAAAACAGCTGGGCAAGTTATTGTCGATGGACACGATCTGGATATGGCTGGTGCTGAGGCTCGTTTGGGTGTTGGGGTTGTTCCACAGGAATTCAATTTCTGAATATTCGAGAAGGTATATGATATAGTCCTCGCTCAGGCTGGATATTATGGAATCGCTCCAGAAGTCGCGAAGCCCAATGTTGAGAAATATCTGAGAGCTCTTGGACTCTGGGAAAAGCGAAATGTGGCATCTCGTACGCTCTCAGGTGGGATGAAGCGCCGCCTGATGATCGCTCGGGCACTCGTACATGATCCACAACTATTGATCCTCGATGAGCCAACTGCAGGAGTAGATCTCGAGCTCCGACATGGTATGTACGAGTTTCTCCGTGAACTCAATAGGTCTGGAGTGACCATCATACTCACGACCCACTATCTCGAAGAGGCTGAGAGCCTCTGTCGCAATATGGCGATCATCGACAAGGGATCTATAGTGAGGTATGGACCGATCCGTACACTACTCGCATCGATGGAAGATGAGGTCGTGACCGTTGAGTTGGATCGGGAGTATATAGGCAAGAATCTAGAGAAGTATAAGCCAACCATAGATATGCAATCTGCTGATCTCACAGTATCCTCGTCTCACAGCCTCGATCTAGCGATAAAAATCCTCCAAGAGGAGGACTATCAGATCAAATCAATAAAGCCAAAAAGTGGGAGACTGGAGGAATTTTTTTTGAAGAGTACGGGGAAATAATCTGATACTATTTTTTTGTTTCTAGAAGGAGTAATATGCGATCTAATTTTTCGGTTTCAATACTATTGAGCTTTGCTTGTAGGGCTTCTATTTCTTTTTTGGCTTCTAGATTCGTCTGGTAGTCTGCCTCAGCATGGGTTCTGTCTCTCTGACTCTGACGATTTTGAGCCATCATAATAATTGGGGCAGCATAGGCTGCTTGAGTCGAGAAGAGGAGATTGAGTAGGATAAATGGATAGCTATCCCAATGATAGAACCAACCCACAATATTGAGTGTCATCCATAAGAAAACGATCCCAGTCTGGATAATAATAAAGGTCCAAGACCCCATACCGTTGGCTACATTATCAGAGAGTTTTTGTCAAAAGTTGAGTTGCTTCGTATGCTCCTCATGCCAAGAATATTTTTTTGTCATTGCGTTTGATGAGAAATATAATATTTTATTATTTCGTCGGATCTACCAGTTTTTTCTTATCTATTATTTCGCTCTCTTTTTCCCAGGTTGGTTTTGGGGCGATATATTTTGGTTTTTTATATTCCTCTTTGGCTACTTTGACTGGAGTAGTTTTTGTAGATTCTGACTTGGTATGGCCTCTCTTGGGAGCATCTGGAGTACTCGCTCTCTTGTCACCCACATCATCCCAGGTACGAGTCGCTACTCGTGGAGCTACTGACTTGTTCCAATCAGTTCCAACTCCCTTGTATCCTGTTTTGCTTTTTTCAAACCCTGTTCCAGGTTTTTTCGATGTTGGATCCCAGCTCGACCGGCGAGCCTCTCACTCGTAGGTTGCCGCCTTGTCGAACGTATTTCGAAACCCTCCTCTTGCATCGGATGGAGCGGATTCGTTTCTCGGTTTAGTCGATGTATAGTCTCGTTCTTTGTTTTTCGAGAAGCTGCGTTGTGACTTCTTTGTCTCTTTTCTCCATTGGAGCTTTGACTCACTTCACTCGGCTCGTTTTGGTTTTTTCTCACTCGGCTCGCGTACCCATGCTGGGATAGTCTCTATTTCTTGTTTTGCAACTCGTGGAGCCTTTTCCTTTTTCTCAGGTATCGTCTTTGCTATTGGTTTTGCGATTTTTTCTACTTTCGGGGTACCGATTTTACTGTTTTTGGATCCTGTTTTGATTTTCATGAGGGCAATGTTAAATGGTTATCAAGATAGTACTTCATAAACTGTTTTTTGCAAATTGAACTGATCTGACTATACTAGAATCTCTGAGTTTCTTTTTTTGTCATTCATACGGAGGCAGGAATCCAGGACTCCAGTCATCCTGAATTTATTTCAGGATCTTCATATTTTGTTTCGGAGTCCACCCATTTACTTTTTGGCAAAAAGTAACAAAAGCCTTCAGAGTCTTCCATGCTTCATATTGCTATCTGTTTCCAGCTCTATTTCTTGAATTGCAAAAACTCCTCCCGTTGGTCGTCAAACAGTTCGCAATTTTATGGAAATATTCGCTGACAGATAACCAAAATTCAACATAACGGAAGAAGCAATCTATAGCAAAAACTGCGTCGACAGAAGATCCAAACTCACAAAAATAAAAAGCTAGTAAAATAAATAAAAAAGAACCAAAATAATCCTCAGAAACAACTATGAATCCATCACAACTTTTCATCTCCTATTCGACTATCGTCGGCAAGGAGGTATCTCGGTTCGTCCGTGTATGGAAGCAGACGATTGTTCCTCCCGTTATCACAACGACACTTTATTACGTCATATTCGGACAGTTCATCGGTAATCAGATCGGATTAGTGGGCGGACTTTCATATATGGAGTTCATTGTGCCAGGACTCGTCATGATGTCGATTATTATGAATTCGTTCTCTCATGTCGTCTCGTCATTTTATATGGCGAAGTTCCAGAAAACGATTGAGGAAATACTCGTCTCTCCCACTCCATACTGGGTGATTATCTTCGGATTCATCACGGGAGGTGTCATCCGTGGTATGATGACGGGAGCGATCGTCCTCGGTGTAGCCTTGTTTTTCACCCATATCGCATTTGCTCATATCGGACTCATGATACTCTTCGCATTCCTCACATCACTCCTCTTTTCGCTCGTTGGACTACTCAACTGACTCATAGCCGATAGCTTTGACTCGACATCCGTAGTTCCCAACTTCGTCCTCACACCGCTCACATATCTCGGAGGAGTATTCTACTCTATCACGATGCTCCCTCCGATCTGGCAGACAATCTCGCATGCCAATCCGATTCTCTATATGATCGACGGATTCCGCTACTCGATGCATGGAGTCTCTGATATCTATCCACTCATATCGTTCGGAGTGCTCGTCTGATTCTGTATCGTATTTTTCTCTATCATCTGGTGGATGTTCTCGAGAGGACAGGGGATCAGGAGCTAGCGATAGGTGAAAAAAATCAGACCTATATGAGAGTCTGATTTTGGATTGCAAAAATTGAAAGTTGAATACTAACTAAAGATCAGTAAATCACTTGTGCCAATCTTCTATAGGGGGAAAATTTCCATCCTTGATCTTACTGCTATCAATAGAGAAATAATCACCAGATTTTGTCCAACGTGTAATGTTATTTCATCCACTAATATCGAAACGTTCCCATTGCCCATATTCTTTAGTAGGGAATGTAAGAACTTTTCCAGTAGTAATATTCACTATATAGACAGAATTTCTGTATTCAAGCATGTTGGATACAGCTAATACATTTTTTACTTTTTTACTAAAAGATTGTCACTTCTTTGATGGACTATAAAAAGCAACTAGTATATCAGATAGAGGTACAATATTCTCTGCCAAAGAGAATACATTACCTATATCATTTCAGAATGAAAGTTCCTCTCAGCTATGACCTAGAAGACATTTCATGTTTCATCTTGTTTCGATATTATAAGTATGGGAATTATTAGTACCAAGAGTATCTGGGTGTACTGATGAGTGAGGAGTAGTTACCATTG
>JAYWCE010000018.1:0-6975 GCA_043780775.1 Candidatus Altimarinota bacterium
AAAAAAGAGTGTTATATATAAACACTCTCATTATGCCATACTTGGCTCTGTCAAGGGAAAATTCGAGATAATTTCAAGAGGATTTTTGGGGGATTTTAGTAGTAAGCAAAGGTGGAAAAATCGTCGCTACCCATATAGACATACGCAATAAGGCTCCTGCATCTGCTCCTCTTCCTGGTGCTCCTACTCCTGCTCCTGTCTCTGGTGCTCCTGCATCTGCTCCTGTCTCTGGTGCTGCTGCTCCCGGTAATATTGAAACAACCGTTAGCGTTATGCCTCCTGTGACTATTGTAGGATTGACGTGAGACCAATACAAAGATCTCAAGCCAGAATATGATAAGGATAGAAAGGCAATATTCATAAAACTAGAGCATACATGATGAAAGTATGTTGGTATACAAGAAACTAAGTTCAATGCATGAGAAGGAGTAGAGTATCCTGCAACGATCGATGGGAAGAAATATAAAATCACTCTCACTCCAAGTGCTGATAAAAAATCACTCACTGTCAAGGCTGACGAAATAAAAGAATCTCCACTCGATGCGGCCCTCAGTGCTATAGGGTACAAGAAAACTGGAACTGATAAATATGAAAATGGACAACTGGTGCTCAGTATATCTAATAGCAGTACGACGCTTGATAAAACGGGTGGAAGTGTCAATCCGGATGAACTCAATACCGTCAGAAAAGTGCTCGAAGCACAAAAAAAGACAGGAAAAATTTTCTATAATAATGGATCTGCTTCAGTTCGAATTCAACCAGTATAGTTATTACTGTTAACTTATTTTTTATCTTCTAAATATATCTCTATGAAACTCACTCACTCCACAGCTACTTCGGGTACACAAAAAAGTCCACTCCACAGACTCAGAAACATCATCGGGAACGCAACTACAGCTGCTGCACTGGCACTCGGGGGTCAGGCTGCGATGGCCGATACTGTAGATACGAGACCATTGATGACATCGACAGTTGTCCAAGATGGGTCTGCATTTTCTTATGGTGTCACGATCGGGGGAAGGGCAGTTCCAGCTGGAAATCCAGTCCAACTCTTTCCGAATCGATACAATAAAGCTGATACAGTTACATCTGTCGATCTCTCGAACTTCTTCAGTCTTACAGCTACGAATTCAACAGAGAATACAAAACTTGAAGGGGGTAAAAAAACACTTATCACTGAACTCATCCAGGAAGCGGCTCAGAATTTCCCCTCAACACAAAATGGAGCTAAAATCATCCATCTTCACTGTAGTAAGACTTGCGCTGATGCTCTAAAAAAGATGAATCTCACGTTCGAAGGTGCCACACAGATAGTATGGGATATTGCCTCTACTGTGGGATCACAGAATACTCTTACCATTGGACCAAAAGATCTCAGCACTGAATATAAGCAAGATCTAGCAAGAGGCATTTCCCAAGTAAGTGTATCACCAGTCGCTCGATATACCAATGATCATCCATGAATCGTATTATGAGGTGTGGCATCACTATGAATTCTTACCCTTACTACTTGAGTTGCACTGGGTCGTCGATGAAGGCGAATTGATCCAGCAGTTCCAGCAGTTCCAGAAGCGGATGCTCCAGCAGTTCCAGTTCGAGTAGATATAAATTTAGATACAGCCTCTGGGACTGGACCAACTGCAGAAGGGGTATCTGATGCAGGAGGTGTCTCTATGAAGACTTCAACAGAACTAAATAAAGACTATTTGTTAGGTAGTATTTTAGAGCCTTTAGGGATTTTTCATGATAATATCACAGTTGTAGAGAAAGATGGTCTAACTGAACTCGATGTGAGAATTGGTGATGACGATCTCAGTATCGGTGTGACTTCTCGAGTCCTGACATACTATCTCTACAAAAACAGTCTACCGCTCAAAACGGATGGAACATGGGGTGAGAAAGAAGAAGATGCTGATGATATAGGAGCTAGTGTTTTGGCAACTACTCTACAATCGATCATACGATGAAAAGAAACTGCACCAGTAGATATCCTTACTGAAACTGGGGTTAACATCGAAAATATCGCAGATACAACTGGAGAAATGAGAGATACTATAGAAAGTATTCGCGCAACTCTAGAATCAGGGGGATATGCTGGAATACTCGACTTCTCTATACCTACGTATTCTGGTGAAAAAAAATGAGACCTTAGAGTAACAACTTTTGTTTCTTATGAGAAAGGAAAGATTACACTATATGTAAATAGTGCTTGACATGTAAGTATTGGTGTCGGTGAGTTAGCACCCTTTGATACAGTTAGAGATACACTCAGATCATTTGGTAGACCTACCAGTACTGACAGTACGTCTGCTGCCTAATTTTATAACTATTCCATATAACCTATGTGATCATTACAAGCACCTCCACCATGACAATCAGGTGAATGAAACTGAGGATGAGAAGGAAGACGAAGAGGGCAAAGGTGACAGAATGCACTTGTGCTCAATAATGTAGAAAAACCATGAACACGGTGAGCACCCTGACCTATTGTCCAACACCAAGTGGCAGTGCCAGCAAAAGTTGATGGTGTACTTGCAGGTCGTCGTCCTCCTGCTCAGCCCCCAGCACTTATAAGAGATGAACGACCTCCTGCAATTGATGTAGAACCAGGGAAAGGATATGACCCCGTCAAGGTATGAATGGGAGTTGGTTTAGGGTGAATAGCACTTGCTGGATTGGTAGGTATAGGTGTAGCTTTATCCTGAAAATGAAATACTACAGTTTATAACATAACTGCTGCACCTGCACCTATTGTCGCAGCAGCACCACCTCTGCCGGCTCCAGCCCCGACAGTGCTTACTGTTCCGGCACCATCCCCAGCACCTGCTCTAGGAACTCGGCCTCTAGAAACAAAAAAGTGAACATGAATTGAATATAATCCTCAGCGTGATCCAACTGAGATATATGGTTTGAATCTTTGACCTAACCTCACAGCTGCATTGGGTGCCATGCTCCAATGAGCCACATATGAAAGTAATGGTGGTGAGTATGCTAAGAATATCAAGCCTGATACTCCCAGTGAACTGGCTATAACACGTCTTTTACCAAATGGAATGACAGGAGCAGAACTCTTGAATGTGTATTCTTTGATTCCGAAGAAATCTCTTCAGGCATTCATTGACAATGCATTGGATAACCAACAGAAGGGTCAAGTATTAGCCTGGCTCTCAAAATATGAAGTTCTTGCAACTACTTCGCTTCCGAAAGATATAGAAACATCAGTACTGGCTGCCCAACAAGCTGTGAAGAAATCATCAGATGGATTTATTACAGAAACTGGTACACAACTGCTTGTGAAGTATGCAAGCCCTCCTATTAACGCACTCCAAGCTCGAGCCTATCTATTCCAAAAAGCATATGGGAACGATCTCGAAAAGATAAGAAAGAGTATAGCTGAACTCCGCACTATGTTGCAGAAACAATAAAAAAGACCCCAGTTGGGGTCTTTTTATTTATCTCATAGGGATTTAGTGATGTCCACCTCCATGACCAGCTCCTGCAGTAGCATGAGCTGTAGTGAGATGACGAGCTTTTCCATTCACTGAGGCAAAGCTCTTCATCCAATCAACCGCTCTATCGACAGTTTTTTCCCATGCACGTGCGAAGAAACGTATAGGAGCTGCAGGAACAACATTTACTCACTTGAGTCAATTTCATGTTACTGTACCAGCCACAGGGATTCGATCAGTTGTGCCACTTGTAATATCTACTAAGGAATTCGTAATTCCATGTGTATATAGGTGATCGAGACCACGAAATGTACTTCCAGAAACAAGGTTATTAACTGCATCCATAGTATGAGCCGTGATCCCGGCAATCGATTTTCCAATATTTCTGAAAAAGCCACTTTCCCTTATTTTCGAAGGTTGCACGAGAGATCCTGCATTTTGTATAGCCGTCCACAGTGGATTGAGTATATCGGCTACCCATCCGGTCGTGTTCTCCACTATTCATTTTACCAGATTATGTGCTACAGCATCGGTAGCACTCAGTGGATTGAGTTTAGTTGGTGATTTGGTAGCAAACCAGCTCTTCGCTTTCGTGAAGACCGAGTCTCCACTACCGTGATGTCCATGATCTGCTGTGGGTGCGTGTGCTGACATATAGATGAAAAGAGAAAATAAAAATTATTTATGCTACCTGTTTTTCCTGACCTGGATGTTCTGTATTTCCATGAGTTGCCTCGGCATGGGAAATATCATGAGTTGTAGCATCAGATGAGAGTCAGAGGGAGTGGAGAAATGCTTCCCATTTCACTTTCCCTGCTTCGATCGCTGTTTGAGCTCTTTTCGAGAACATATTAGCGTAGTGAGCACCGAGTATGAGACTTGCTCCAGGGATAATGATGAGTACCGTCAAGATTTCTTTAGTAGAGAGTTTCCCTCATGATTGGAGTCGTTCGACGAGTCACATAGTACGTGCACGGACTTTACTCATTACATTCTTGACTGGGCGAGTGACTGAGGCCTTCATATCGTCGACTCATTTTTTCATCGCTACCATTACCTTCGATGGGGCTTTTATATTCTTTGGTTTTTTGAGAGATTTGGCAGATGTTTTTTTCGCATTATCGATAGTATCTGCAACAGCATCAGCCACTTCCGCGCTCGCATCCCCTACAGGGTCATGAGCACCACTATCGAATAAATCCATGACCTTCGCCTCTCAGGAGTGAGGTGTGGTGGGTGCATGAGCATCGGCATGATGTGAGTCGACTGTATCAATGGTAATGGTATCTGACATAGTAGGAAGTTATATAAAATAATTATAGCAAAATATTATATTTGTCAATATACTTTTATTTCTTTGTTGCCTTTTTGCATTCCTTTTTCAGATTGTCTAGTAGTGTTTCCACAGTTTCATCAGAAAATTTTAGTTCTGCATCGAGGAGAGCCATGCCCTTCCCACCATAGATAACCTGAGTATTCGGATTGACATCAACACCAAAAATCTGATTTACTATTTTATATACCGGAACTCAGGCCGCAGAAGCTTCATATACTATCAGAACCATTGTTGCTTGCATCATCTTCATATCTGTTTTTACTTTTGGACGTTCTGCTAATACATGCTTGATATCTTTACCAGTTGTTATAGCCAGGGCAAGTTTCTGAGTAGATCCTTGATCAGAATTTCGTATAAACGATTTTCTTGCTTCAGAAGATCATATCAGAGAATCTATCTGTTTCTTATTGAGTCATGAAGTTTCTCATAAGATATCTCGAAGATCCTCAGGAGTTTTTCTTGGTAGCACAGTTTCACTCGAGGTAAGCCTGATAAGTGAACTTCAGGCATTTTTTAGTGCTCATGTAACCTTTGTAACCCCAGACACACATGCTTCAAAATTGGGAATATTTCTTGTCATATAGAGATAGGTTAGGTATAAATATCTACTTTCCTCCTTCTTTCTCGAGTATCTTTTTCCAGATGCTATCCATCGTATCGTCATTTTTGTAGTCGATGTTATACTCCTGCACTTTTTTCATAGTAAAATCAAGGAGGAGTTGATAGTCTTCATAGTCCTGCTTCATCCCTTCTGGGGCGATGCCACTCGTTGCGGTGAGCCATCCAGCTAGACTATTGACCTTGAATCCGATAAATGAGAGCGTACCATCTTCTCACTTGAATTCTTTCACAGTCATGCCTCATTTTGACTTAATAAGCTTATCTGGAAAAGTACTGAGTCTATCGTTCGGATTTTTCTTATTATTATATTCGACTATCATCTTCGAGAGATTCTTGATCCTCTCAGGCTCGATGATACTGGTCTTTTCACTCAGGATAAATGATTTGAATTTGTCCGCCATATCCTTGATCCAGTCAGGACCGAACTTATACAGCCCGAAAGCGGTCGCAAGTGCTGCTACGGTGGGCACTTTCCAGTCAGTGATCCCAGAGAACCACTTGGATTCATCCTTCGATCCTTCACCACCGAACATGCGAAATGCTGCATAGAGTCAGATTATCCCAGCTCAGATCATGAGACCTGTTTTATGATCACTGATAAATTCTCCAGTTTGAGCCATTGCTCACTTTCCATCACTTTCTCATACGGGACCAGTCGGAAGAGTAGAGGCAGGAGTAGATACAGCAACAGGAGACTTATAACCACTATTTTTTAGAGCGTTTCGTGCAGAGCCAGCGATTTCTCGGAATTTTTCCCATTGGTCGAGGATAAATTTTCCAGTAGGTGTTGTCTGTTTTGATGCAAGGGGAGCGATTACACTAAAGGGATTGATTCACTTTTGTCTCAATGCTTCTGGGATCACGGACTCACCTTTTTCTATTACAAGTTTTTGGAGACCTGCAAAATCAAGCTTCTGAAAGTCAGCATCAGAAAGATCAAGAGAAGCAAAACTCATCGCCAACATAAGATGAGCCTGCGTTAATGCTACAGATTCAGGTTGCGCTTCCACACTTTGCTGATAATCAATAGGCTTAACTCTCGTAAGAAATTCCTGTACTTTTGCAGGATTATCTTTGAGCTCTGTAGCGAGACGCGCGAGTTCTGTTGCTGTCGGAGCAACTTTTGGTAGATTATTTGGAGGATTTTCGGCGAGAGGTCTACCGGTAGTCTCAAGAGATCAGCCATTTGCCATATAGAGAAAGTTATTTGTTGTATGATACCTGAATTTTGGGAGAATTGCAAGTTTTTCGCACTATCTGCTGAGGCGTGTACATATTTTTATAAATATACGTAGATACTGGTATCCGTAATGCGATCATATCTGCATGAAACCCTCTCGGGAAGCGTGATGACATAGGGGCACTCTTTTTATTCTCTAGGGAATCTGGAGACAAAAATCATTCGCACGCATCCATCTGACACCTTCTGACTCGCTCCCATCACCCTCATAGAGAGGGTATGCTTCGCGAGCATCCCGGTTTTATAATGATAATGAGAAGAGGAAGAGCCCCCTGGGGGGATGCCAGTAGTCAGTACATCCCGAGTGGTGATCCTATCTCCCCTAGAGA
>JAYWCE010000019.1:0-2410 GCA_043780775.1 Candidatus Altimarinota bacterium
GAGATGTGGCATCTTCGCGAGATCTCCGACGATGAAGTCACCATTGATATCTTTGCCCACAGCGATTGCGAGTTTGGACTTGTGCCGAGTGAATGCGACATCTTCGAGGACCTCTTTGATTCCGACGGTATCTCGTTTCTCATTTGGCACCTCGATTCCGACCAGTCCGAGTCCTGGGATCGGTGCTTGGATTCGGATGGATTTTGCCTTGAGTGCGAGGGTGAGATCTTTTTTGAGGGCTTCGATTTTGGCCAACCTGACTCACTCTGATGGTCTCAGACGATACTGGATTACGGTCGGGCCAACACACTCATCCTCCATCTCTACATCGATACCGAACTGGAGGAATGTGCGTTGTATGAGCAATGACTTCTCCTCGATCTCTTCTGGAGACACGACATTGATATGTTGTATATCATTGAGGAGCCGCAGACTCGGGAAATCCCAAGTTCCGAAATCGACTGCCTTCGCTGGATGATTGGACTCGATTTTCTTCCCTTCTGGGGTTTCGAGGGGGATTTTTTTCGTCAGACCTGAGAGTGCATTCGCGAGGAGTGATTTTCCTGTTTTTGGTTTTTCTACGAGTTCTGGGATTTTTTTGTTGTGTATGGCTGCGAGTTTCCTCTCGAGCTCTTCTGCCTTCTTTTTGTAGGCATCGTCACCTTTTCACTTCCTCACAGGTATGATATCCTCATCTGTATCCGATGGGATGACCATGTCTCGCATATTACGGATACTCGGTACGGATTCTCTGACTTTGGATAAAATAGCTCGATACGAGATACGGAGTGTGAGATAGAGAGCGACGAACCAGAGGACGATGAGTGCTATCAGAGCACTTGATCCTCACATGAGTCGGTTCATCATGGAATAGATATCAAAATAACCTATTGTCGATTGAGTATACCATCCCACAAGCGATGTTGTCGCTAGCCAAAACAGTACAATGCCGACGAGCCGTGAGACTGACCAGCTTGCTCTCTTCACTAGTATCATCACGCCGAGGAGCATGAGTATAGGTGAGAATATCCACTTGTAGTGCTCTCCGAACAACGCAACTCCAGCACGAGACATATAGATCCCGATGACGGATGACTCACTCGCCGAGAGGAATGCAAGGACTGCGAGGGTGACGAGTACTCATCCTGCGATGATGTTCGCGAGTTCATATGAGAGGAACGGTGCGTGATGTGGAGTGGATTTGCGACGAGACATATGGGCATAGTATATGGAAAAAGTTGATACTGGCAAAAGGAAAAATATGCTTATTTTTCCTTGCTTTTTCTCAGAAATATATATAGTAGAGCTCGTACGCGAGCATAGCTCAATTGGCTAGAGTACCGCCTTGCCATGGCGGCCGTTGTGGGTTCGAGTCCCATTGCTCGCTCCAGTAAAAAATCATATCTCGTCTGCCATAGGCGGACGAGATTTTCGTTCGGAGAGGTCGCATAGTGGCCTAGTGCACACCCTTGGAAAGGGTGCGTGGGGTAACTCACCGGGAGTTCGAATCTCCCTCTCTCCGCCATTTTCATATTCCTCATTTGGAGAGGTCGCATAGTGGCAGTCGTTTCCACCCATTGGAAAGGGTGCGTATCGCAAGCCACCGGGCTTCGATCTCCTCGGGTCTCCGCCATTTTCATATTTTCAATCCTTCACCCTATGATGAATCTCGTCTCCAAACTCGCTCAAAAACCAACAGATAAAACAATTCGTATCACTCGTATTGTCTTTGCTATCCTCGTCCTCGCGACTATCCTCCTCGGATGGACCGTGACTCGTACAGAGTTCGGCCTGCCAGAGTGGGTTCGTTATGTCCTCTTCATATTCCCTGCGATCGGACTCATCCGAGGTATCCTCGATCCAGGCATATTTCGCAAAAAAATCTGGAAGTGGACAGTATTCGGTCTTGGTATCGCTATGATTCTCATCACACTCTTCGTCATCGAGGATCAGACGATCGTCTCTCCTACTCTGGCTCCAGTCGTCAATACTGGGAGTATCGATATCGCGGATCTTGGCAATGCAACTCCGATAGCAGCACCATTTACAGTTTCGACTGACAACTTCTTCGGATTCTATGGGTTCATCCTTGCCATCATGGGAGTGTTATTGAATAGCAAGAATATCACCACAAAGAATGAGCGATTCGGTGAGATCGTGAAAAAGATACGGGTGTAGTTCCTATATTGGTGAGAATCCAATTATTAAGTTTTCAATATCAGAATTGCTCCAGATACTGATAATCACCAATAAAATAAAATATCGCACCGAAATAGTGCGATATTTTTGACAAAAAAAGAAGTACCTGATATAGTTCTCTTATCTACTTCATGAGACGGTATACTTCACATACCAAACAAACAAATACACATACTCTTTGTACATTTTTATACAAAATCGTTCACATCAT
>JAYWCE010000020.1:0-6780 GCA_043780775.1 Candidatus Altimarinota bacterium
ACTGCTCTCCAGGCACTAAGCAAATATACTGATGACTATCGTATCTATGAAGAGCTCGCAGATATCTATATCTTCGAGGAGAATCTCGATAAGGCAGAAGAAGTCATCGGATATGCCCGTGCACTCCACCCAGACTCTGGTACTGGTGCCTATCTCGAGGGATATATTGCTGCTGCTCGTGGGGATTTTGATCGGGCAATCACGATTCTGACAGTAGCAAATACAAAGTTCCCGAACAATGCTGAGATCATCCGCAATCTTGGATGGTCATATGTCATGCGGGGTGAGATCGCCCGAGGACTCGGACTCCTGCGTCGTGCCTATGCCCTGGCTCCGACAGATATGATGATCGTGAACGATCTCGGTGTAGCCCTGATGGCAAGTGGCGAAGAGGAAGAAGCTCGACTCCTCTTTGAGAAAAGTGGACACACGGTCGGGCTCGGTGCCATTGAAGCGATGGATGTATAGTAGAGGTCTTGGAGCTTAGATTTTAGATCTTAGATTCCGAATCAATCTCGATCCTCATTCTAAACTCTCAGTTCTAAACTCTAATTCCTAAGTTCTAAAAATGTTCACTCTCCCTGTTTGAGATCTCATATCGAGCTACACTGGTGACTCTCGCGAGTTCGCATTTGCTGGACCTATATTCGATGGATACTATGAGGATATCCGATTTCTATCGGATCTAGAGTTCGCAGTTGCTATCATGACGCTCGATGATGGTATATATATCTCATGGAGTTATCTGAGATCAACTGTCGAATATGAGGGCAAGAAAGAAGTCATAGACCTCGATCCGTTCGACCGCACCTGGAAGATCAAGCTCGAGAAGTGAGATCCAGATGATATCTCCGAGATCGATATGCGATCACAGACGATAGACCTCGGACCCGTGATACGGGAGGAGATCATCATGGAGTGTTGCAATAGTTTTTAGATATTTATCTCCTTTTTAGGAGATTTTTTATTTTTTGTAGACTGAGGAATACTCTATATTTCCACGAGAATGGGAAGAGTATCTTTGATGGGAGCTCAACAACGTTACCACCAAATCGGGACTTGAAAAAACTCACACCCGCCAGAGCATCATTAGCAATACCAGGTGTAGATATTCCGAGAAAATCATACACTCGGGTACCTCGGAATTTTGCTATGCGTATGGACTCCCACTGGAGGAGATATGAGCCGAAAACCCTGCGATCTCATGAGTCTGATGAGCTCGCCCCATAATAGTAGATAGCCCGTTCTGGTGTGAATACAAAAATCCCAGCAGCGATCACTCGTCCCTCGAACCTGGCAAAGTAGAGTCATCACTGATCCTCTCGTTCAATACTACGAATAAATACCTCATAGTATTCGCGACTATTTCCAGAAAATCCATCTCGTATTAGTGTATCCATGAAGAGTTTCATCCATATATCGATATTGGCCTGTGTAGGATCAGCTCGCTCTATCTCCACTCCCCTTTTGATCGCAGTACGGATATTGTATCGTCACTTCTCATGCATCTGGGCGAGTATCTCATCTTCACTCATAGACAAGTCGATTACTCGTGTGTATGGTGTGAGGAATTTCTTGTATAGTTTTTGTGTATTTTGGATTTTGAATTGTGTATCTATGGGCTCTATCTGGAGAAATAGTATATCTCTCCTCTTGAGTTCTCCTTGCAGTCCCACGATGAGATCCTCCCAGTCAGATCCAATCTGATACTGCGATATCCCGAGTGAGAAAGCCCCAAAGAGTCCGAGTCCGATAGACCGTATTTCGATGAGGAGATAGCTCGAATGGAGATCTCCATAATAGAATACCTCTCGAGCCTGTCCCGATTGTGTGAGGATACCTGCCCAGGTGGATGATTGCCAGAATGAGAGATCTGAGCTCGCGATCTCAGATGCTGGGATAATACGGTATTGCATAGAGAAAGTGTAGCAAAAACGAGAGAAAAGCAAGGAAAAAGTTGCAAGAAAATACGAAACCTGATATACTGCTCGTGTATTTTCTATTTTACTCTACTATGCTCACGCAACTCGAGGTCAACAAATCCTCTACCAATACCGGTGTCAAGATATTCGCATTCAAGGGAGAACTCGACGAGACCAATGTAGATACCACTTTCCCGAATATCATCACGGAGATTGGTGACTTTGCTCACTCTCGTACTCTATTCGACCTCCAGGCCCTCACCTATCTCAACAGCAAATCGATAGGATATATCGCTGATATCGCTCAGCGAACTGAGGATGGAGGTGGCAAGTTCGCCCTCTGTGCTATCTCAAGTGAGGTTCACGATACGCTCGACCTCGTCGGGATCACCTCTATAGTGCCGGTTTACGAAACAGCTGAGATAGGTATTATCGAGATGTCCAAATAAAAATAATGCAAATCCTATATACTATGGCCATATTCTACAAAAACATCGATACACCGAGATCTCCTATATATATAGAGAAGCCTATAGAAGTAGGTAAAATGAATATCAAATCTGAGCTAGAGCATCTACAAAAGGACATCGAATCAGAAACTAATCTAGCAAAACGCAAAGAGCTCCAACGAAAACTAAATCGTATGAAGAGATTCGATCGATTGCAAGACGGTACAGATATCAAAGATGAGAATACAAAACAAGATATAGAGAAAATACTCAAGTGAAAAAACACAGAAACCTATAGTGGATCTGATCTATTGACCCTGAGAAAAAAAGGTATCGATATAGCGAGCCTCACACTCGTGAATAGAGAAAATCCTGATACAGAAGTGAAGTCTAGTGATCTCAAATCAGGAGATTCTTTCATTGTGAACTTTGGTAATAATCCGAGTCTCCGTGATCGTACAGGTGCCGGGGATATTCTCCCTCCATCAGTACGCAAAATCAATATAAATTGAGTCGAATGTGAACGCAAAAATACTCCTCGTCCTGGATATTATGATGCGAAAGGCAAATATCAGAAAATCTATGATGGATACACTATCGAGATCATGGCAATTGGAGCGATAAAAGAGGAAGATAATAAGGCAAATGAGATGCAGTGGAAAAATGAGAGACTTGAGGATATGATCGATTCCAATGGTAAGGCAATATCAGATATTGCTGAGGATAGAGCATTAGAAAAAGAATCTCAAGAGGAGATACAAGAAAGAAAAAAACTCCGTACAACCATAGGAAATATACGAACTTCTGGTTCATATTGAACAAATAAGCCAATTTGAGAAACTGTGAAACTCATGAAGGATCTCAATGGAATAGAGTCAGCAGGACTTGCTCGTAGAATTTTTCATGACGGACCTGCAACAACACTCCTAATATCTTTGGATGGTGGATCTGGTGATATGATAAAACGTATGATTGCACTTGGATACCATGAAGGTTGACTTGTATTCAATAGATGATTCGCTACTGGCTGAGATAAAGATCTGAACAGCTGAAGAAATTTATGAACATTTCAGATATGAGGAAGGGATTCTACATTCGAGTCTTCATCCAAGAAGTATGAAGAATGTATGAATGCTGGAATTCGTCTCGCAAAATCATACTGAATTAACATAGACTATAGTTCACTCTCTGATCCTGGTCAGAAAGATCTCATTACACATCTTGGCTATATCCAGAGTCAACGTGGTGGTTATTCAACTTTTGAGCGATTAAAGGATCCCAATTTATCAGAAAATGAATTAATTATTTTGATGCATTCTAAAATACAATGATGAATTCCAGCAATATGAGAAAGTGTTGTGGCACAAATAAAAAATACTAAGATTGATACAGCGAGTCTTGCATAAATACTAAAATAATCTTCCCTGCCCCTCTGGAACTCAATTCTGGAGGGGTTTTTGTATCGCGTAGAGTCTCTTGATATCTGCCTTGAGCTCATATCCTATGAGCTCAATATCTGAGTCAAGGAGATACGTGATGAACGTACTACAGTCGACAAGAGTGGAGTCGATCACATATATCTGAGCATCATACCCGATACAGATCTTACCGTGTATATCAGTCGATATGATCACTTGTTTCATTGCAGATATCTCTATCTGAGACTGGAGCGTATCGAGTTTGGCGATCGTATCGATAACGATCGTCTCCACTTTTGGAGTTTCTTTTTGCGGAGCGAGCAAACTCTGTGGGATGAGTGATCGGAACTCGTACTGTTGGAGGAGCGTGATATATGCAGCGGCGGATACTCCAGGAGCAAATGGGCATTCTGGAAGTCGCGATACATCGAGGTCGGTGATGATCGAGGCGAGTTGCTGTGAGAGGAACGCATTGTCTTTTTGTGCAATGAGTACCTCCTGCATCTTGGGAGTTAGCTCATCCAGATGATCATAGATTCACTGGAGAGTATTATACTTCGAGAGGAGATCGACGGCTTTTTTTGGTCAGAATCCTGCTATCCCAGGGATATTGTCTGATGAGTCTCCTACGATCGCGAGATAATCACAGACTTGTTGATACGGTACACCGAATTTTTCGAGGACATCTTTTTCTTTGAGAAACTTGTGTTTCATTGCATCGAATATATGGACATGTCCATCTCGGACAAACTGACAGAGATCCTTGTCTGATGAGACAATCACGATCTGGTATTCATTGTTCTCATGCTGATGAGCGATCGATCCGATGATATCATCTGCCTCATATCACTCACGAGAGAGAGTCTCGATACTCGCCGCCGCAAAGAGTGCAAAAACCCCATCAATCTGAGATCTCAGATTGTCAGGCATACGATCACGAGTCCCCTTGTACTCGGTATATATATCAGCCCGGAAGCTCTTCCCTACATCCGTCGTCACGATAAGTGCAGCATCAGGATTCTCAGCGGCAAGTCACTTCAGGAACTTCGCTACACCGAATATAGCATTCACAGGATCACCTGATCGAGTCGTCATCTCAGGGATAGCATAGAACATCCGATATATCAGATTGTAGGCATCGATGACGAAGAGGGTTTTTTTAGGCATTTCTGAGTTTTTTTATTTTCTCTATCATATAGAGCATTCGTTCTTCTGCAATATATTTTTCTATTCACTCGATATCGAACCATCTGATATCATCTACCTCGGACTCTTGTCGAACAAATAGCGTATCCTCAGGGATAGTCGCGAGATAGAGGATATCATGATGAATATGTGGTGGAGTCCCCTTCGAGTCAATAGGAATATAGTGAACATGGATATCAAAAATCCCAGCATGTACAAGTGGTTCGATCTCAATACCTGATTCCTCGTGGAACTCACGAATTGCAACAGCGAGGACATCAGTCTCGCCATCACAATGCCCACCGAATTGCACCCAGAACTGGAGTTTTTTATGAAACATGAGGAGAACTTTTGTTCGCTCGATATTGGTAATGAGCATAGACCCAGTGATGTGCCCTGCGGTATTATCTTTCACAAAAGCAGATTCACTATACTCACGAATCCAATCTATAGTTTGGTATGTATAAGATTTTTCGAGAGGAAAATCGTGGCCGTGTTGTTTGAGAGATGAGATGAGAGATGGGATGGACATAGACTAGATCTTGATATGGAGAAATTGAGCAAAGTAGAGTTGTACTTTTTTGAGGAGATGCATCTTACGAAATGTCAGGAGGAATACTGTACCACAGGTCATTACATTCACAATAGTGAAGAGACTATCCACCAGAGTAAAATGCTCTATAGCAAATAGATTCATACTATACATCAGGACGCTTCACCCCCAAGCATATATATCCTCTGTCTCTGGGAATCGGAACAGCTTGTATGCGATAGCTGTCATACCGATGGAATCAATACTAATATTGATAAGGAGTGCATAGAGCGGTGTATCCGTGAATACCCAGAGAGCAATTCCCAAGAGTGACATGGCAATCAATATCTTCTCAGTTTTTGTAATCAGAAAAGTACCATATTTCCATGCGAGGAATGTCTCGATAGTGTGCAATATCAACAAGACTCCAACGAGATATATGGACTCACCAACTCCAGAAAAAAGGGATGCAAAAAAAATGATCGCCATAGAAAACGTGATGATAAACCATCATGAAAAATTCGGTATAGTATCTCCTCGTAGAATAGAGTATATATAACGGCCTTCGACTATGATAGCTATACATCAAGCCAATATGGCAAACAAAATGTGGTAATTCATAGATACTATATTTTAAGTTGTTGGATAATTTGCTCGAATATCCCCTCTTGTGACCCGCTCGCATCAATACGGACGAATCTGTTTTTCATGATATCCAACTTTTCACACTTATCATACCCACGAGCAATAGAGTGAAAAAAATCTGATCCCATCTTCTCCCACTTGTCGCCTACAGCATCAAATGTCCGAGAGAGTGCCGTCTCCACATCGATATCCATATAGAACACGACATCTGGCAATATCCCTCGTATTGCATCCTGATTCACCGAGAGTATGACATCAATACCGAGTCACTGAGCCTCACCCTGATAGGCACACGACGAGAGGAAACATCTATCAGATACAACTATCTGCCCAGATTCCAGGGCTGGTTGCACTACCGTATGGAGTGTCTGTGATCGAGCTGCAGTATAGAGATACGCATTGGTGAGCGGATGCATCTGTTCGTTTTCCCACTCCTTGCTCTGAGCGATATGACGGATATCTTCAGCGATCGGAGTCGACCCTGGTTCTCGGACATGGAGAACTTCGCTCACCCCCTTGAGAAAGGGGGGTAGGGGGGATTGGTTTTGAATACTATTTCGTATGAAATCTACTAATTTTTTGCATTGAGTAGACTTCCCCGACCCAGCGATGCCTTCGAATACTATGTA
>JAYWCE010000021.1:0-2386 GCA_043780775.1 Candidatus Altimarinota bacterium
CGAATATAGGCATATCCTCATCATGTGCGAGTGCTATTGCTGCCTGATCCATGATTCGCAGATTCTTGTGAAGAGCCTCTTCGAGAGAGAGCATCTCATAGAGGACAGCATCATCATGCTTGTGAGGATCCTTATCATAGATGCCGTCAACCTTGGTTGCTTTCACTACACAGTCACACTGGAGTTCGAGAGCCCTGAGTACAGCAGCTGAGTCAGTGGTTGCATATGGATTGCCCGTACCACCGACACAGATCACTACTCTCCCCTTCTCTATATGACGGAGGGCTCGCCGTCTGATGAAGTCCTCAGCTACTCGATGCGTCGGTATAGCAGACATCACACGGACATCGACACCAGCTTCTTCGATGGCTTCACCAATAGCGAGTCAGTTGATTATCGTTGCCATCATCCCCATCTGATCTCCTATCACGCGATCGAATCCACCTCGTTCGAGCTGGATCCCACGGAATATATTTCCCCCACCGATCACGATCGCGATCTCGATTTTTCTTACCTGTACTAAATAGGCGACCTTCTCAGCGATATAGGTGAGGAAATCTGGATCGATTCCATATCACTGTTTTCATTGGAGAGCTTCGCCAGAGAGCTTGAGGAGGATTCGTTTCGGTGTATGGTATTTTTGCATGATGGTATAGTTTTATTTGAGATTATCACCAAAGAGGACAAATATGACAGAGAATCAGAGTACAAGAATGAAGAGGATCACGAGTGTGATGATTGCTGAATTTCGTTTACCGACCTCGCTCTCGAGTGTGAGTATTTTTTTACTGAGAGTATCTGCATCAGTATCGCTCTTGGCTTTTGCAGATTCAAGGAGGAATGCATTCTTCTTGTACTCGAGAGTAGGAACTGAGTTTGCGAGCTCAGTCTCAGCCTTACCGAGTTTGTATGAGAGCTCTTGTATCGTAGTATCCTTCTGAGCGATCACCATACGAGCATCTTCATAGATACGGATGATCTCAGTGAGTGCCATATTGCTCTGTTTTGTATCAACAATTTGGGTATTTTTGGTCACGATCTCAGGGATCTCACGCTCTGGGGCATCATCGTGGATGACGATATAGTCCTCCTCACGGCGAGCTGGATCGGTCATACGAAGCGTCTCGATATCATCCTCTTCGAGGAACATCTTCTTGCCAATTCGCCGAGTACGGATGCGCCCAGCCTGGATATGTCGGTCGATAGTCCGAGATGAGACTCCGAGACGACGAGATGCCCCATCACGATCGAGAGAAAAAGCCATAAGAAAAATATCAGATTGATGGCCATATTGTATAAAAAAGCGAGGAAAAATCAAACAAAAAACTCCCCACAAGTGTATAGGAAAGTTAATTTGTCTGGTCAATGTTTTCTATAGTTACAATTCGGCTGCTCTCTCTTTAAAATTTTGGACAACAGTGTTGTAGGCACGGAGATAATCGAGGGTCATATTCTTATAATTGAAAAAACTTTTTGTTCTACTAGAGATATATGCCCTATCCATACCAAAACAATCTTGAATTTTATGGTATCATTCCTCAAAATCTTCGACCAGTATTCCAGTTTTTCCCTCTTCGATGAGTTCTGGCATAGATCATTTTTTGATCGCTAGTGTAGGAGTTCCACAATATGCCGATTCCAATACAGTCAAACCAAAAGGTTCTCTAAACCCAGTGGGGTGTATGTTGCATTTTGCCTTACTTATGAGTTCTATTTTATCCTTCATTTCTAGTTCTCATAGATATTCTATGAGAGGGTTATTCAGGTGTGGCTGGATCTCTTCAATAAAATATTCATACCCAAAAAAATCTATTTTTCATCACATTTTTAATTTGATTCACAATTGTAAGGCTAACTGTATAGCGAGATGAGGATTCTTCGTTTCATCAAATCTACCAATAAAACAAATATAATTTTCTGGTGTATTATTAAAAGGAAACTCATCAGGATCCATTCAATTATAACAATTTCAACAATACCGTAGTGATGGAAATGCCTCTTGTTGATTTTTAGAAATACTCGCATAAAAGAGCTCTTGTCTTTCTTCATAATATTGCATATTTTCCATAATAATAGGACCATGTAAAGTCGTTATATTGGGTACATCTCGAAAATCCAAGAGATCGAATCCATGAGAATGTATGATATCAACATCTGACTTGATACTATGTAAAATTTTTTTTGTTGTATCAAAAATTCATTTAATTTTGATTTCTACCTCAATATGTTCTTCGGGTGTTTTTCAGAAATTTATAGACTTTTCGCAAGTTGGCATGATTTCACAATTCACCTCACTGTCTCCAGGTCAGATGAGAATCGGTTCATGTCCGAGCTCTTGTAAGCCTTTAATCAGATAAAAAATAACTCGCTCTGTTCATCCATATTT
>JAYWCE010000022.1:0-2370 GCA_043780775.1 Candidatus Altimarinota bacterium
CCTCAGTATTCATGTAATTGGACTCGAGAAGTAATTAGGTCATGTAGTAGTCTTGAACAGAAATACTACAACAATGCTAATCTAGCATGAGATGTTCCAAGTGGAAATGATCCTGGATGAAACTGTTTACTCTCACATTCCTGATCATACTGATATCATGGCATAAGTACTTGAAGTCCATGTTTAGACTTCTGATATCAATGTAGATGTAGTACCAGTTCAAATATTAATAACTGTTCCGCCACTCTCCCAGCCTGTAACGGAGTATCATGCTCTCTCACGACCGGTACACCGACAAGTCCGAATCAGTGATGGGTAAAATGAGTCGCGAATTGTGGATTCACCTGTACAGGTGGATACACAGGAAACGATTGTCTGACGCCTCCAGTATTAAATAGCTGTGCTGTAGCTCCGGCCTGTATCGCTGCATGAAATTGTACCGTCACGGCGAATGCTCCCACAAGTGCGAACCAAGCATGGTCAAATGGATGAGCTCAATGTGGATATACCTGTAGCGGTGGATGGAGTGGAACAAATTGTGATGTGGCACCAGCAGTATGTTTCGATGCCCGTCAGTACTCGGCATGAAGACATTGTGATATCTGATGAGACGGTTGGTGGTGGATGGATGTCAGAACTTGGCGAAGGGATACTTCACCGTATCTGTTCGGAAGACCAGGGTATGGATGATTTGTCGAGTTCGATGCCAATGGTCTTTGGTTTATGAATACTACAACAAATTATGACGCAGCACTCTGTAAGAATGGAGCCTCTCCTATACAATCCGGAGATTACGGATACTCTTGTCCTGCATGATCCACAGCATACTGATGAGGATGTTATTATCCGAACACCGACGCTCGTAGGCCTATAGAGTGTGATGGTGCAGATCCGCGTGATGAATGTTGCTTCTTCATTTGTCCTGCTGCTCCTTCTTGTACAGCAGGTACATGTGGATCAGCAAATGGTACTACGGTTACTCGGTATCCAAGTGGAGTACAATTGTGTACATCAGAAAATACTTTGAACATAGATACTATAGCTGCTGATGGCATCTATAACTGGAGTTGTGGATCCACTTCCTGTAGTGCGAATCGAGATAACACTACTTGATGATGATTCTGTCTTGGTATCGCTAGACCCACAGTAGATGGTGGCGCTGGTCCACGATGTATTGGTGGTAATCGAATATGTGATCGAGGGTCTGCTTGATGGCAATGCTGAGGAACTGGCTGGGTTTGGCATATTCAGAATCATCAATGTGTTCGAGCATGAGACCCCTGTAACTAGCCTTATTTTCAATATCGAATGATAGTGAGAGTGACTCAATAAGCTCAGCCATATCGGGATGCAGAGCCTACTTTCGAGGAGAGAGATGACTGGAATAATCAGTGTTGAGTTCTATATTATCTTCGTTCGGTAGGAAGTAGAATCTATACTAAAACCAGTACATAATTCCTTATAAATTCAGAGTAAGACTTCTCCACTGCGTTCGCAACAGAAAAAAGCTCACTTCGGTCGAAATGACAAGAACTTTACTACGGATTATTTGGCGAGTTGAGTATACATGACTCTCTGAGGTATGATCCTGAAGCGAGAGGATTATTTGACTTCGTAGGAAGTAGGACTATCATGTGAGAAATCTAACTATTCGCTGATGATACCCCTCAAAATGCCCGACATCCGCATGCGCCCTAAGCATCAAGTGACCATCCCTGCGAGCATCATGCGCCTGGCTCAGATCAAGCCAGATGATACTCTCTCTGTGACCTATCTGAACGGTAGTATTATCATCACTCCAAAAGTACGCCATCAAGAAGAGATCAATATTTTGTCTTTTGCGGGAATCGGTCGTGGCCTCTGGGGAGATACCGTGGAAGATGTAGATGCCACTCTCCTTACTATGAAAGACGCATGGGAAAGATAGATACCATTCTCGATCGTATTTCAGGCCAACGTGTCTATATTGACGCCAATATCTTTATCTATTTCCTGGATCGACACCCCACGTATTTCGATACCGTGAGTTCACTCTTCCAGTCAAGTGTCGATCAAAAATTCTTCGCAACTACCGGGGATATCGCCGTCGCTGAAGTGATGGTCGGTCCATATCGGAACAATGATATCATGCTCATTACTCGATTCCAGAGATTTTTCGCAGAGAAGAAATTCCTGACGGTCGTGGCACATGATCGCGATGTATTCGATATAGCGACACTCCTCGTTGCCCAGAAGCGAATGAAGTTCATCGACGCACTGCATATCGCTACGGCTCTGAGTGTCGGATGTACTACTTTCATTACCAATGATTTCTGACTCGGTTCCCTCGAAGGAATAGAGGTAATACAACTCTCGGGTATGATCGACTAT
>JAYWCE010000023.1:0-6717 GCA_043780775.1 Candidatus Altimarinota bacterium
GACCTGAATATTTTCAATATTCTTTATGGTTATCAAGAACAATGAAATAAGATTATTTAATAATAGACTTCTACAGTATGTATGAAAAATATCGTATTCATTATACTTATCTCATTTTGTAGTCCTATATTTTATCAAGGAGAATTGGTGAACTCTTTTCTTTAAGGATTGGGATAATCTCTCTCTCTCTCTCTCTCTCTCTCGGTATTTTGCGTAATTTTTCTAATAAGTCATATTACATATCATTTAATCGAAGTACCATTTATTAGAATCGGACAAAAGATAATCAAAAAAATAAATTCTTAGTTTTTTACGAAATAGTATTTTCACTTTTCTCGTGACAAGAGAGTTTTTTTTCATATACTCTCGCTTGTATTTTTCATATCAATTATGGCTATCAAGCTCATCAAATCAGCATTTTATCACGAGATGGAGACACGAGCCAAGCTCTGTGAGTTCCTCTCTCATCCTGAGCAACTCAGTATTGGGAGATATTGCCGTGAATTCGAGGACAAATTTGCGAAGTGGCAAGGACGAGAGTATTGTGTATTCGTGAACTCTGGGAGCTCAGCGAATCTCATCCTCCTCCAGTCACTTCTCAATACTGGACGACTCAAGAAGTGAGATGAGGTAGGATTCTCTTCGCTCACTTGGGCGACCAATCCTATGCCCCTCATGCAACTCGGATATACTCCGATTCCTATCGATATCGAACTCAACACCCTCAATGTATCCCTCGAGAGTTTCAAGCGGTCTATCGAATGAAAAAATATCAAGGCACTCTTTATCACGAATGTGCTCGGATTTTGTGATAATATCGATGCAATTGCAGAGTATTGCGATGAGCAAAATATCCTTCTCATAGAAGATAACTGTGAATCTATGGGAACCGTATACAAGGGTAAAAAACTCGGTAACTATGGACTCGCCTCGACATTCTCTACCTATATCGGACATCATATGTCCACGATCGAGTGAGGGATGGTATGTACTGATGATAGAGATCTCTACATCAATCTCGTGATGACACGAGCTCATGGCTGGGATCGCAATCTCCCACTAGATATCCAGGATGAGATCAGAGCCAAGTACGGTGTAGGGGGATTCTATGCCAAGTATGCATTCTACACTCTCGGTTACAATGTCAGACCCAACGAGATCAACGGATTCATTGGATCAGATCAGATGCAATATATCGATGAGATTGTGACAATCAGAGAGGCCAATTTCCAGCGATTTGTCGAAAAAGTGAATAGTAATCCTGACTTCTATCCAATACAACATGATCATATAGAAAAAGTATCGAATTTTGCTATTCCAGTAGTTTGCAAGAGTTTAGAGATACTCGAAAAATATAAGGTCAGATTTGAAGCAGAGGAAGTGGAGATACGGCCTATTATCTCAGGTGATATCACAGAACATATTTTCTGGAAAGAAGCATACGGAGAGCTGAACAAAAAGACTACGGCTCAACTCGTACATTCTCAGGGATTTTATTTTGGAAATAGTCCAGAATATACTGAAGAAGAGATTCAGATTCTCCTTAACCTTCTTACAATATAAGTATGGAAAAGAACTCAAAAATCTATGTAGCAGGTAGTACTGGTCTTGTCGGATGAGCTATTGTCAGACGCCTTCAGAATGAGGGGTATACGAATATCATCACTCGAACACGTAACGAGCTCGATCTCACTGATAAGCAAGCCGTGAACTTATTCTATACAACTATTCGACCAGAATACGTGATTATCTCTGCAGCAAAAGTAGGAGGAATCAAGGCAAATATGACCTATCCAGCAGAGTTTCTTTATGAGAATTTAGAAATCCAGAATAATCTCATATGGTGAGCACATCTTTCGGGAGTTAGCAAGCTTTTATTCCTTGGAAGTAGTTGTATCTATCCTCGCGAATGTCCACAACCGATGAAGGAAGAGTATCTCATGACAGGCAAACTCGAACCTACGAATGAGGGATATGCAATAGCAAAGATTGCTGGGATGCGACTCTGTGAATACATTTCTCGGCAATTTGGTAAGAATTTTATCTCTTGTATGCCGACCAATATCTATGGTCCTGGAGATCACTTCGATGTTGAGAGATGACATGTTATCCCTGCTATGATAACGAGGATGCATACGGCCAAGCTTGCTGGAGATGCCACATTCGGTGTATGGTGAACTGGATCGGCTCGTCGCGAATTCCTCTACGTAGAGGATCTTGCAGAAGTGGTGATGTATCTCATGGACAACTATACTGGTACAGATTTTCTCAATATTGGAACAGGTGAAGATGTCTCTATCACTGAGCTCACTCATATGTTGATGGATATCATGGATTATCATCCTGAGATCATCTATGATACGAGCAAGCCAGATGGCATGCCTCGGAAGCTCCTTGATGTAGCGAAGCTCACGGAAACGGGATGGAAATATAGGACTAATCTTATTACATGACTTAACAATACCTATGAATATTATAAGAGTGCTATTGTGTCTCATTAAAAGTTCTATTATATCATTTCAAGTTTCATTTTTGCAACAGATTCAACGTGCCAACCTAAGTGTTTCCAAAAATATTACAATTATGAACACCTGTTTCATAAGTCACGATAGCAATATTGGCCATCATGTATATATCGGATATAATTGATTTGTTACAAAAACAAAGATATGAAATTATTCATCAATCGCTAATAATGCTAGTATAGGTATGTGAGAGCATGATTTAGATGGTATATCTACCAATAGTGTGTTTTATGAATGTGCATATAATAAACTCACAGAAAAAGATTGTATCATCTGAAATGATGTATGGATTGGCGTCGATGTAAGTATACGCCGTTGAGTGACAATCTGAAATGGTGCGGTTATATGAGCTAACTCATTTGTGAACCAAGATATTCCGCCGTTCGCTATTGCAGTTGGTTCTCCAGCACGGATACTCAAATATCGTTTTTCGCCAGAGAAGATAGCTCGTATTCAGGCATCTGAATGGTGGAATGAAAAAGATACAAAAAAGGCTAAACAAATAATCGAGGAACTTTCTAAAAACTAATATTTATGATAATAACAAAGGTCACAGGAGGTCTCGGAAATCAGATGTTCCAGTATGCTATTGGACGAGTTCTTTCGCTGAAGCAAAATACTGACTTACTCCTTGATATATCAGCCTTTGATACATATAAGCTCCATGAATATTCTCTTGAAAAGCTCTCAATCCAGAGTAAATATGCTGCAAAGAAAGATCTTCCATGGTATGAAAATGCTTCATCGAACAAGTATATTGATTTCATGTTTCAGAAAGTCAAGAACCTTGCTGCTCCTTACAATAAGCTTCATTTTCGAGAAAATGGATTTGAACCATTTAATGAAAAATCTCTCACACTATCTGACAACACTTATCTAGATGGATATTTTCAATCTGACAAATATTTTCGAGAATATGCGGATGTCATCCGAAGTGATTTTGAAGTCAGTATTCCGGCTTCTTCACAGAATGTAGAAATGATCGAGAAAATACAAAGTGTAAATGCAGTGAGTCTCCATATCCGAAGAGGTGATTACGTCAAGAATTCCAACACACAAGCTCTTCATGGACTCTGTAATGCAGAATATTATAAGAATGCAGTTGCATATATTTCAGAAAAAATTGAGAATCCTGTATTTTTTATATTTTCTGATGACATCGATTGGGCAAAGGAGAATATGAAAACAGGATATACGCAATTCTATATAGACTTCAATGATGCATCTCAGAATCATGAAGACCTCCGTCTTATGAGCAAGTGTAAACATCATATCATCGCCAATAGTACTTTCTCGTGGTGGGGGGCGTGGCTCGATCCAAATCTTAGCAAAATAGTAACTATACCATCGCTATGGTTTGCTGGATATGATTATGATACTCGAGATCTCTATCCAGATGGGTGGATACATATATAATTTCACTCTATGAAAATAGCAATTTTTTGGGACAAGCGGTTTAATGATAACAAGTTCCTCGATCTCGATATAGATCAGAATTTGAGCCCGTTTGTCGAGTTGGCACAAGCAAACGGAATCGAGAATACTATCTCATATAATCTTCTGGAAACAAGAGAAAATAGGGATGACTTTGTGATTTTCTGTTTTCTGACTTTTTCACTTTTCTCCATCAGAGAATATATCCAGATGATCTGGAAATATCGCAAAAACAAGAAATATCTCTTTTTATTTGAACCATCAGTTGTCGCTCCGATGAGTTATTTGAGGATAGTTCATTTCTTTTTTGATCGAGTATATACCTGGAATGATGGCCTCGTAGATGATCAGAAATATCATAAGTATATCTGGCCACAGTCTCAGAATTCCTTTCAGGTATGAGTTCCATTTGAACAAAAGAAACATATAGTCCTCATGAATGCGAATAAATTCTCTCTTGGGAAATATGAGCTCTATTCAGTTCGAGAAAAAATTATTCGTTATTTTGAAAGTACTGGAACTGAGTTTGATCTCTATGGGGCAGCATGGTGACACCCAAATCTGAAACAAAAAATACTTGGCTATTTGCCATTTCCATCATGGAGAGGGAGGGCAGAGGACAAGATAGCGACTATCGCAGGGTACAAGTTCAATATCTGTTTCGAGAATATGTCCGATACTTCTGGATATATCACGGAGAAGATATGGGATAGCTTCAAGGCCAAGACGCTACCAGTATACTGGGGTGCGAGTAATATCACTGACTATGTTCCAGAAGGATGTTTTATCGACTATCGAGATTTCTGAGATTTCGAAAAACTGTATCAATTTCTTTCAGATATAACAGAAGATGAATACAATATCTATGTACAGAATATAGAGAACTTTCTTCAGACAAAACAGGCAAAAAAATGGTTTGATAAAGAGTGGGCAGTGGATTTTATTAAATCACTTAATTAATTTATCCTTTGAAATTAAATCAGAAAACACTCTTAGTTACTGGCGGCCTTTGATATATTGGCTCACATGCTGTTGTTTCTTTTGAACAAGCAGGGTATAATACTATTATTATCGATAATTTATCAAATAGTAATAAGGATATTCTTTCTTGAATACGAAAAATCCTCTGATATACGCCAAAATTCTACTCTGCCGATATAGCTGATATGAATGTTCTTAGAGAGATATTTACTAATAATAGTGTAGATGCAGTAATTCATTTTGCCTCATTTAAGGCTATAGGTGAGAGTTGTCAGAAGCCATTTATGTACTATAAAAATAACCTTTCGAGTGCATTGGTATTATTTGAAGTAATGGAAGAGTTTAATATCAAGAAATTAATATTTTCTAGCTCTGCTAGTATATATGATTCTGAGAATCCCTTACCTTGGAAGGAGGATGGCAAACTTCATGCACTACATCCTTATGGAAATATTAAAATTTCTATTGAGTATGCTCTAGAAGATCTAGCAAAATATCAAAACTGGAATGTTGTAGCATTACGCTATTTTAATCCTATATGAGCACATTCATCATGATATATTGGAGAAAATCCCCAATGAGTACCAAATAATTTACTCCCATATGTTTTAGATGTTGCTATGGGAAAAAGAAAAATTCTGTGAATATTCTGAAATGATTATAATACTAAAGATTGAACATGTATACGAGACTACATTGATATCAATGACCTTGTTCGGGCACATCTACTTGCATATCAATATTTATGAGATTCTTGATTTTGATTCCAGCCAATTAATCTTGGTGCTGGAATGTGAAGAAGTGTCCTTGAGATTGTAGAAATTGCAGAACAAGTAATCCAGCGTTCAATACCAAAAAAAATACTTCCAAGAAGAGATGGCGATTTGCCTGAGTTTTTTGCTGATACGGATCTTGCATATAAGCTTCTTTCTTGGAAATCAGATATTCCAATTACTGATAGTATCCAAACAGCATGGAATTATAAAATATTTTCCACTAAAATTATGACTACTCCGCTCGTTTCAATAGTATTACCAACATATAATCCTAGAAAAGATTGGATTATTCAATCAATAGAATCAGTACTTTCTCAATCATATCAAAATTTTGAACTTATTATAATCGATGATTGTTCTACGAATTCAACATTGAGTGAAATTAGTGAATTGTTAAAGTCAGATCCGAGAATTATGCTGATCCGAAATGAAAAAAATATGAAACTTACTCGTACTCTCAACCATGGAATTGAGAGTGCTGTTTGAAAATATGTTGCTCGTATTGATGATGATGATATATGGTGCAGTCCACTGAAACTCGAAAAACAAGTTCAATTTATGGAGGCAAATCCTATGTATGGACTCTTAGGTACAGGATTACGGACAATAGATGAAGATGGAAATGTTATTGAATCTATTCATATACGACTTTCTGATGAGGAAATACGAAATAATATCCTCAAAGACTCGCAATTTGCACATGCCTCGGTACTCATCCGAAGTGATGCTCTAAATGATGTATGAACCTATGATTCAAAGTGGAATTTTGTGGAAGATTATGAACTGTGGATGAGAATTGGTACTAAATATAAATTTTCAAATCTCCCTGATGAATTTCTCTCCTATAGAATTAATCCTAATGGTGTGAGTAAAAAAAATGAATGAAAGCAAAAAAGAATGTCACTTGAATTAACTTGGAAATATAAAGATAAATTCCCTCATTTTATGGCTACCATGCTTTTAAAGGTTCCCTATGTTTTTCTCCCAAAAAAAATCTCCCA
>JAYWCE010000024.1:0-2363 GCA_043780775.1 Candidatus Altimarinota bacterium
CAAGATCCAAGAGTGATGACCTCCATCATCCAAGGCAGTTGGACTCAAGCTCATTGCTGACGAGGCTAGTGATCTGCCCAAGCTTATCCAGATCGCCAAAGAATTCCGCGAACACCTCAAAATTATACCAGGAACCAAAAATGTCACCGTATCATCTCAGGATACACCTGGACAGTTTATTTTTTCTCTCAAAAAGGATCTCCTTGCCCTCTACTCGATCCCGTCATCCGTCATCTATCAGGCTATCACCACGAGTATGAACGGCGTCACTGTCGGCAGTATCGAGGACAACGGCGAGGATATGAACATCATCCTCAAAACCGATACCTTCCAGAAGGAGTCTCGTATGGAAGATATCCTCTCTATTCCATTCACAGTTGGTCCAACTACCTATACGGTAGGCAACTTCGTGGAGACGAGGACACAAAATGCTATTGCCTCGGTGAACCGCGAAGATGGCAAAGTCCAGATCGCCGTCGAAGCTGATCTCGAAAATGGAGTCGATAGCATATCGAGTCAAGCAGGGTTCATCGAGTATGCGAGTGCGTATCAGTTCCCAGCAAGGATATCGTACAAGGCAGGAGGAGAAAATGATGCCAATAGTGAGCTCATTGTGGCGGTGGTGTCAGCATTTTTCATTGCGGTGATGGTCATATTCGCTATCCTCACCCTCCAGTTCAACAGCTTCTCTCAACCTGCAATCATTCTCTATTCCGTGGTTATGTCACTCCCATTCGTGATGATCGGACTCCTAGCAACTGGCAATCAGTTCTCGATGCCATTTGGTATCGGATTCATCGCATTCACGGGGATCGCAGTCAACCACGGTATCATCCTCATCGATGCGATCAACCAAAATCTACAGAAATGAATGGGCGGGATCAATGGTCTCATCGAGGCGGGAGCTTCACGTCTCGAACCGATGACCCTCACGACGATCACCACAGCACTCGGTATCCTCCCGATCGCACTCAGAGATCGGTTCTGGGCAGGGATGGGATTCACCATCATATTCGGTATCATTGCAGCATCCGCACTCACACTATTTGTCGTGAAGGGGATCTACTACGAGATCTATGTAGCAGAACACGAGTGACTCATGAACAAGATCAGGAGAAAGTGGAGAGAACGAAAGGGAAGACGAATAAAAAGAGAACAATAATAAAAATCAATTCCAGTGGCTCATATCTATAATTTATAATCAATCATTATTCTATGTTCTTGATCCTCGCCACCGCATTTCTCGATATCCTCGGTGTCGGTATTCTCATACCCGTACTTCCAGATATTATCGCCCACTTCGGCGCGAGTGAGGCATGGAACCCATATTCTCAAGGAATCTACTCCATCGGTATGTTCCTCGGAGGACTCGTATTCGGGCGACTATCCGATACATATGGACGCAAAAATCTCCTCTCCGTCACAACATCATTCAACCTTCTGGGCTATATCATACTCTGGTTCTCACTCTCAGCTGGTATTATTTCTTCAAATATTGGTATCCTTTTTATCATATTTCTCGTGGCAAGATTCGTCTCAGGACTATGAGGTGCAGGATTCTCAGTTCTTCAAGCATACATATCAGACATCTCAACAAAAGCAAATAAAACCAAAAATATGGGAATGATTGGAGCCGCTTTTGGTCTTGCATTTCTCATTGGACCTGCGATCGGGGGACTCCTCTCACATTGGGGAATCGAATATGTGATATTCGGATGTATTGTAGCTATCACGATCAATCTGATACTCATACTGATCATTCTCAGAGAACCTACGAAACATACGATAGAGATGCATGAAGATCATACTCCATTTCATTTTTCTCCTCTCATGATCATTTTATTTATTCTATCATTCGGAGGAACACTGGCATTCTCAGCCGTACAAACTGGATCAGGGCAATTCTATAGAGACGTATTTGGGTTCTCAGCAGATCAGATTGGCTATACGCTATCGTTTGTAGGATTGATTGCTATCATCTATCAGGGTGGACTTGTGAAATACGTTCGACAGTATTTCTCAGAAATACAGATGATCCAGATAGCGATCGCAATAATGTTTTTGAGTTTGATATTTTTTGCAGTGAATCGACAGATATATTTCTTGTTTCCTATCTTGGCACTCTTCCCGATCGCTATGGGGACATTCCAACCAGCAATCAACTCACTCATTGCAGAGAAGGCAAGGAAAGAGGTAGGCAAGGTCATGGGATATAATACGTCCGTCATCAGTGTTGCTAGTATTGTAGGACCATTTCTTGTGGGCACACTCTATAGTCTCGACTATTCTCTTCCATTTCTTGTATCTGCTGGTATCGCATTCATACTTTTCATAGTTGCGATGGTAGGACTCAAAAGATAGGA
>JAYWCE010000025.1:0-2349 GCA_043780775.1 Candidatus Altimarinota bacterium
TGGACAATATGACTCGAGAGTCCATTTTCCTCAGATGAGATCATAGGAACAATCATACTCGATGATCACTATCTCGCATCGAGTGCTGGGACGAGACGCAAGTGGGGAACACATCATCATCTCATCGATCCACACACCGGTGAGTCCGCCTCTGACGTCATATGCTCCTATATAGAGTGAGCATCTGGCATGATGACTGATGTATATGCGACGACACTCTGTGTCATGCCATGGGAACTCGCTTGTACCACACTCGACGATACTCTAGATATAACAGGAGTGATAGTCCGATATGATGGTACAATCTATCAAAAAGAGGGGAGTCGGAGTGAGATGTTCGTATAAAAAATCCCACCAATTTTGGAGGAATTTTTTATACTGGTATATCAGAGATTATTTTGGCATTAGTACAGTATCGATAACATGAGTGACTCCATTCGATGAGATCACATCAGCGGTCTCGACCATAGCTGATCCGTTGATCATGAGTTTGCCGTTTGCTCTGGTGAACTTGAGCATCTTGCCCTCGACTGTCGTGAGGACGAGTCCATCTATGAGATCACTCGACTTGTACTTACCAGCGACGACATGGTAGGTGAGGATATCTACGAGAGTACCCTTGTTCTCAGGCTTGAGAAGCATATCCACTGTACCTGCTGGGAGTTTCGCAAATGCTGCATTGTTCGGAGCAAATACCGTGAATGGGCCAGCACTCTTGAGTGTATCTACGAGACCAGCGGCCTTCACTGCTGCGACTACAGTAGTGACGTTGCTCGCTCGGACTGCATTATCTACGATATCCTGCGATCTGACCATCATCTGTCCGCCGACCATGACTGCATCAGACTTGAGTCCGAGGAGAAATGTTTTGATTCGGAGATTTTGAGAGACATTTCCTCGGTATCCAGCCACACCTGCGAGTGCAGCGAGTTTGACTCGATCTCGTTTCCAGTTGTATCCATAATGCATGGCAACTGCCATGACTGACTGTTTGGAGATATCCATTTTCATCATAGAATCAGACTTCATCATAGAATCAGACTTCATCATAGATGAGTCTATATTCTCCATCGCGAATCCCTGAACACCTGAGATGAGGAGTGCACTAGCAACTCCGAGAGTGATAATACTTTTCATATAAAAAAAGTTAGAAAATAATGTGCCTCTGCACGAAAACAAATATACGAGTTGAGATTAAGATTAGATTAACGTGAAGATATAAGATTTCTCATTTGTGATTCTTTCTTTTAATCTAGTCTTAATCTTGATATCCTATGATATCATCAGTCTAAATGCTAGATTCTAATTTATCTTGCAACTTCGATGCTATTGTCTACAATCTCTCTATACTGATATCTCTCATATGCATATACTCATTATCGACGACAATCCTGAAATAACCGAAAATATATCCATCTATCTGCAGTCGAAGTGATACGAGACATCGATAGCCTCAGACTGAGAACAAGCGTTCGATATGATAGGACGCAAGTGGTATGACTTCCTCATTATCGATCGTATGATGCCTCGTATCGACTGACTCGCACTCGTGCGTATGCTCCAGTCTCGCTCCATCCATATCCCGTTTCTATTTCTCACAGCACTCGGGAAACAGACTGATCGTATTGAGGGACTCTCTCTATGAGCTGATGACTACCTCGTGAAGCCATTTGATCTCCAGGAATTGGTGCTCAGAATTGAGAATATTACTCGTCGAAATGGTACTGCTACTACCATTTCGAATAGGGATATTTTTGAATCAGATACTATCCGAGTCGATCTCACGTCGCATCTCATAACTCGTGATGGACTCACCGTAGATCTCTCACCAAAGGAATATGAACTCCTCGAGTGTCTCATCCGCAACAGATGAAAAATACTCGATCGTGACTATCTCTATGAGACGGTATGGTGAGACTATGATGCGAGTGAAAAGGTCCTCGAAACTATCAACGTACATATCGCTCATCTCCGCAAAAAACTCTCACCAGATCTCATCCGTACTGTCAAGCTCGTCTGATATATAATTGACTAAATCCTCAACAATGGCTCTCACTACTCGTACCAAGATCACAGCACTCTTCGTCTCTATCGTGACAGTTCTCGTGATATTTCTCAATATGCTCGTATTCGAGAGTGCCAACAAAGAGTGGCAAACCCGCAAGTCTATGTATATGCACGACTCTATGACCTCGATGCTCACGATCGATGAGGCACGCAAACAATTCCCTGATCTCGAGGTCTCTGACGCAAGTGGTACAATCATAGTTCAGCAGGGGATATTCACCCATAATATGAAACATACCAGTATCGGATCATGGATATTCGATGATACTTCCATCACGACTG
>JAYWCE010000026.1:0-2340 GCA_043780775.1 Candidatus Altimarinota bacterium
AGCGTATGAGAAAGGAAACAAAAAGAACAATTCTCTAGATCGACTATATATCTACTATTGTTCGTACTATAACAACCCCATCAGTAGTGGATATTTTCACAGTTATTGCAATCTAGTATATTTGAGCTATTCCTAGAATCCCGTACTTCAGAGAAATCAATACAACCCGTATTTTTATCAGCCATATTTCCATAGAAGCATTCCTCACAATTTGAGCTATCAAATATCAAATATGATGATTTTATATAACTAGAATAGTTTACATATGGAGCATTCTCACAGTGGGCATTGAGCAGCGATGGCCTTGGCACTTCTCCCATAAGTTCCCCCATCTGCTCCATAGCAGTCCTTGTGAAATCAAGCTCTCTCCCATAACTCATAGGATCCCACGCATCACTCCACCAATACTCTTGATGATAAACTCTATATAATTTATCTGGACTATATATGCTCACTATCTCTTTTCCCGTCGCATCACACTTCCTCTTATAGAGTTTTCTCTCATTCCGAAATGATAGCCTTCTCTGTTGTCGGCAGTCTGGACAGAGTGTGGGAGGTGGGATTTGATATTTCTTCCCACCAAATGTAGGACTTACTTTTGTATAGAACTCTGTATCTTTGTCCGTGATCGGAAAAGAGGCAGAACAGTGCTTACAGTTCTTGGTTTCTATCAGATGTTCGTTGGGCGGAATAGGATACATAGTGAGATGTTACTGATGATTATCCATCATATTATGAGAAATCTTTAGATTTTTGCAATAGCATCTAGAGTACCTCATATTTGCCACCAGCTCCCAGTCTGATGTGCCCATCGATCTCGAGCATTGTGAGTGTCATCGTGATGATATCTATCGTATATTCAGAGTTCTGACCGATACTATCTGGAGTATTATTCCCATCGATGATGACGTCATATATTGCCTGTTGCTCTGGACTCTCGAATACCTTCTCTGCGAACATGGATATCGTCGTACTTGTTAGATTCGGGAAGTACTCCTCGAGGATATCTGTAGCACTCGATATAGCCTTGGCCTCACCACGAGCTATGAGTCAGTTCGTCCCCATACTCGTCTCACGGAATATATCTCCAGGTGCTGCGAATACATCTCGACCATGATCGAGTGCGAGCTGAGCTGTGATGAGAGTCCCACTCTTGCTCGCTGCCTCAGGGATGATGATCCCATCAGAGAGAGCGGCGACGATCTCATTGCGGATAGGGAAGTTGTATGGCTCTGGAGGAGTTCCAATCGGGAATATGGAGACGAGAGCTCATCCACTTGCGATGATAGACTCGAACAATCTCGTATTCTCGACGGGATAAAATAGATCGACACCAGAGCCAAACACAGATATTGTATAGCCACCTGATGCTATTGTGATCTCATGAGACATCGCATCGATGCCGTGTGCTCCGCCACTCACGATCCCACAACTTGATCATACGAGTTCAGGGATGATCTTCTCGAGGATCTTGCGACCATAGCTCGTACTCCGGCGAGATCCGACCACTCCGAGCATCTTGCGTTCCTCTCTGAGAATCCCACGAATATAGAGGAGATATGGAGCTTGCTTGATAGTACGTAGCTTCTCCGGATAGAGATCTGAATCCATTGTGATGGTGTCTATATTTTTAGTTCTGAGTATTTCTTCTAATTTTTCCGTATCTATTGTTGCGAGTTTCTCGAGTATCTTGGATCTACGCTCACTCGTCATCCAGGGTGTTGTGGTTTCTTTTTGTCACAGCAAATCCTCGAGAATACCAGAGTAGTTTTGTTCGTTTTCGAAGAGTTTCTGGAGGTCTTTTTGTGTGAATCCTCCACTATGGAGTATGACGAGTGCAACTGAGCTATCTAGGTGATTATCCATGAGTGTATCGGTTTTTGAAAAAGGTATTAAGAACATCTGTCACATCATCAGTCGTGGAGATTGCGATATAGGATGCTCATATTTTTTTGATAGTTTTTTTGCGATCTGCTTGTATCATATTATACTCCCATAGGTATGACTGTACGTTTATTTTTTGTCATGAGAATAACATATCTGGAGTTGGTTTCGATTCCCATGGATGAGTGAGATCGAGATATATGACATCATTGTGGTAAGCAAGGAGTCTGATATCAGGTGTGATCTCAGTGTTGGAGATGAATATGAGAGCATTGCTCGGTTTCATCCTCACGAGATGATTGAGTCCAGTAGTTCCGCTATATTCACTATAGCGATAGTGTCCGTATCGGGCACTGGTCTCGATGACTTTCTGGGATTTTTGCATCGCACTGGCTCGAGAGTCAGCTGGAGAATCGGTATAGAATGCATCGTATGGAGTCGATCCAATATAGGAGA
>JAYWCE010000027.1:0-2331 GCA_043780775.1 Candidatus Altimarinota bacterium
TATCCGTACACTTGCTGAGAATTCGATACGAAATAGCCTCTCGATGGCGACTCTCGCATCGAACTACTCTGATGGATATAGTTCGCCTACGAGTGATGAATTCGCTCGACAATCAGTCTCGAATGGATCGACGCGTTCTTATCGTACCTATAGACTGTATATTGCTCGCGATAACTCCAGTGCCTTCCTCGTCGATTATCTCGAAACAGGTGCGGTCAATAACTCGAACTCTAGTTATGGAAATAACTATAATTATGGATATGGATCATATTCGAGTACTATCAGTGGTGTAGATATGGATTCACTCGTGGACTATGGATCGTATTTTGCTCATTCCTACCGTATGTCGAATGGATCGAAGCGATACAAAATGTATACCTATATCCCTTCAGCTGGATCGAGTGTATCGAATATATATGCGAATCTCGGTATGAGTTCTCGTACTTCGTATAGCATGGGGACGAATCGCACGCAGTATGTAAATGGTCAGTATACCAATACTTCGATGAATGGATATACAGTAAACAATAATTCCATAAATGCCATTGAGTCATCATTTCAGTCCTATGGATATTCATCTTCTGTGACACTGCCTGGGTCGAATACTCAGATTATTTTCTCACCTCTTACCGGAAATAGTCTCTCATACTCTCGTCTTTCAGATAACAGCTATCGTCTATATCGCCTCCTCGTCGCAGAGGATGGGAGTGATGCTTATCTCACAGAATATGTAGAAAATTAGAACTTAGGTTTTAGATCTTAGAGTTTAGAAGGAGGTAGGAGCAACCATTGTGGTTGTCCTGTACGGAGGTGAATGAAGCAAGCCAGGATATCCTAATCTTCTTATCTCATGTCCGTCAAAATCCATCCATCTTGGCATGAGGCCCTTGCTCCTGAGTTCGATAAACCGTATTGGCAGACGCTCACTGAATTCGTGAAGGAGGAATACGTACATATTCGATGTTTTCCCGAGGGGAAAAATATATTTCGAGCATATGATATGACGCCATTCGATCAAGTGAGGGTCGTCATCCTCGGTCAAGACCCCTATCATACCCCTGGAGCTGCGATGGGACTCTCATTCTCAGTACCAAATGGATCAAAAACTCAACCAAGTCTGAGAAATATATTCAAAGAGCTTGAATCAGATCTCGCTCTCAAACGAACAAATACTGATCTCACTGACTGGGCAGAGCAGGGGGTCCTCCTCCTCAATACAGTCCTGACAGTCCGCCAGTGAGAGGCTGCGAGCCACCAAGGAAAATGATGGGAAAATCTCACCGATGCGACTATTCGTACCCTTTCTGAGAGACGAGAAGATATAGTATTCATCCTCTGGGGGAGTTCTGCAAGAGCGAAAAAATCACTCATCGATACGACACGACATCATGTGATCGAGAGTCCACATCCGAGCCCATTTTCGGCTCATAAGGGATTTCTCGGTTCTCGACCATTTTCGAGTACCAATAAATATCTATGATCGAAAGGAGGGAGTCCGATTCTGTGGTAAAGTGGAATATTTTGAAGAATTGTTTGCATTTTCTCCTATTTTGACGAAGATAGATCTATCCTAAAATCTCATATGATAAAAAAAATCCATCAACATTCACAGAAAAATATCCAAGTGGTAGGATTTCCCTACACGACTGTCTTATCAGCCCTTCTCGTAGCTATCCTCGCAGGTCTCCTTCTCGAATACTTCTATGGGATTCCATCACGGTATTTTGTGACAGAATATCCGAATAAGATCGATATAGTACATACAGTCTCTACCGGAACACTGAGTGATCCTCAGCCATATGCATGTACTAGGGAGTATGCACCAGTGTGCTGAAGTGATGCGATTACCTATTCGAATTCTTGTATGGCACGAGCTGTAGGAACAAAAATCTCACATGATGGAGCATGTATATCCTCATGAGATACACTCAAAAATACGGGATCAGTGAGCGTAAGTCCACCATTTCAGAACACATCATCTGGATTGTCTTGAACTCCCTCGATACCACCACCTCCAGTAGAATCCTCATCTTCGACTGAGGGAATGGTATTCGATACGGGATCATACCTGGTATATAGGAATAGTTCTGTCGGATATGAGATTGCCCTCCCGAAGTATGTCTACTATCAGGGATATGGTGCACGCGATGGTGCGACGCATTCACTTGCCATCAGTCTTACGAGCTCTGGAATCAATACATTCGATATTGCTGATGTCCGCGTCTATTATTACCGAGGAAAGGCTCCTAGTGATGTCATAGCATGATCCACGAGAGTCGATACAAAAAGCGGAACCATCATCATAGATGGGGGGAATTCGACCAATCCGAA
>JAYWCE010000028.1:0-6609 GCA_043780775.1 Candidatus Altimarinota bacterium
CTGGGATATTGACCTCGATGACTCGTTCAGGATTCATCATCTTGGGGAACTGGGTTTCATAGCGACCAGTGAGGAAAGCGTATGCCGTCTGCATCTGAGACTGAGCAGAGAGGAATGGATTGTTAGTGGACATGGAAAAATTGATTATTATTTAATATGAGAACTTATCTCATTATAGAGTTATAGGGAAATTTGCAACTCTTTTTTCTTTTTGAGTGTTTTGGCTACCATTTTGAGAGATTTGCGGAGAGCATCTAGTCCTGCATCGATCTCCTCATAGGAGATCACGATTGGCGGCTCGATACGACTCGTGAGTGCATTATTGAGAGTTCCTGCGATGAGCACTCAGTTTCTGAACAATTCTGCTGTTACCTGATATCCGATCTCTGCAGAGCGGAAGTGCTGTGCAATCAAGAGACCTTTTCCTGTAACTGACTCGTAGATCTCTGGATATTTTTTGACGAGTTTCTGGAGGCGTTCCATGAGATAGGCTCACTTTTCTCTCGCCATCTTCGGGAAGTTGTCTCGTAGTGCGACGTGCAGTCCAGCGATCGCCGCCGAACACGCGAGGGCTCCGCCACCAGTGGTCGTCGTATGGATGAACGGATTCGGATGCATCATACACTGCCAGATCTTCTCAGTAGAGACAAACGCCGATATCGGCATCACACCACCACCGAGGGACTTGCCCATCGTCATGATATCTGGGACGACTCCCCAGTGATCGACACCCCACATCTGACCTGTCCGTCCGATACCTGTCTGTATCTCATCAGCAATCAATAGAACTCCATGTTTGGTTGTCGCGGCTCGGATGCGTGGCCAGAAGTCATCAGGAGGCACGATCGCTCCTGCCTCACCCTGCACTGGCTCCATCATCACCGCTGCGATACCGACTCCAGTCATCTCACAGATCGCGAGCTGTTGCTCGACGGCATCAGCATCACCGAATGGTACATGATAGATAGGTCATCCATAGAGCGGTAGAACTGACTCTCGGTAGTCTTTTTTGCCACTCATCGAGAGTGAGCCCATCGTCTTTCCGTGGAATCCATTCACTGCGACGATGAATCCTGCCTTCCCCGTATGCATCTTCGCGAGCTTGATGGCTCACTCGTTCGCCTCGGTACCACTCCCCGCGAAGAATGCGTACTTGAGATCTCCAGGTGTGATATCCGCAATCATATGGGCGAGGACACCTCGGAGCGGATCGATGAGCTCTTGGGATGGCATCGGATTGTGCAGGAGCTGAGACTGGACTGCCTCGATCACCTCTGGATGCGACCAGCCGTGTGAGAGGAGACCATAGCCTCCGAGCCAGTCGATGTACTTGCGTCAGTGGACATCTTCGATGATGGCCCCACTTCACTTCCACTCGACGGCAACATGATCACCCGTGAGCGTGACACTCTTACGATATTCGAGCCATCCAGCATTAAAATGCTCACGAAAATTGGAAATAGATTCTGTAGCAATCCAGTCAGCCTCGGCGGCTGTCGGTGTTTGTTTCTCCTTGATTATCTCGAGCCACTTATGTGAGTAGTCGATGACGGATTGTGATGATGACTTAGGCATGAGGGTCTATTTGGTTATGTGTATGAGAATATAGTACTATACTTTGCTTCGGAAAGACAAAATAAAAGAAAAAAATGGCTTGACTCTCTATCCCAAGCGTGAAAAGATATGGAAAAATTTGCAATATATATATTTATATATAAAATTATCTTGTCCAGTTTACTGACTGACTTTGGAGTTTTTATTAACTTTCTCTATCTGCGGTAACGGATGTGGGGGTTTTCTCTTGAAAGGGGAAAATTATGAAGGATGCATTTCTCAACCTGTCACAAGGCGAGCAATTCGCCTGGCTTATCATCCCTGTTTTCATAATTCTGTTGGTGTGGGGCATCTGGCCCCGTCCCAACGATCATACTGAGGATGACTAAGCATAGACCCTTTCCCTCAAACTGTCCTAGCGATCCCCTAACATGGGTTGCTAGGCTTTTTTCTTGTTTTTGATCTACAGTACAAAAAAACCCATTTACGGGTCTTTTATAATCGTGCACTTATGGTTCTATTTCTGTACAAAAATCTTCAGATACTCCCCATATCACTCTCGTTCGAGATCGGCAACTGGGACGAATCTGAGAGATGCAGAGTTGATACAATACCTCATACCTCACTTGTCTCGTGGCCCATCATCGAATAGATGACCGAGGTGAGAATCAGCATTTTTGCTCCTCACCTCTGTGCGAGTCGAGAACAACTGAGTGTCTATCTTCTCGATGATACTCGCCCCTGTCATCACCCGAGTGAAGCTCGGCCAACCAGTCCCACTATCGAACTTGTCAAGAGAGGCAAAAAGTGGTGAGCCATCGACGATATCGACATAGATTCCTTCTTCTTTATTATCCCAATATTCATTGCGGAATGGAGCCTCAGTTCCCTCCTCTTGTGTAACTCGGTATTGTATATCAGTGAGTTTTTCTTTGATATTTTCTTTTGGATTTTTTGTAGTTTTATCCTTTGTTTTTATTGCTTGTATCTCCTCCATCCAAGTCGAGTCGATATACCCCTTGCGTCCACTCCCTTCTTTGTAGAGATTATAACGGAATGAGGACTTCTTGTAGTAGTCCTGATGGTACTCTTCCGCAGGGAAAAAAGTGGTCCGAGGCTCGACCTTCACCGCTATTGGCTTATCGAATTTTTTGGAGGCATCGAGCTGTGCGATTGCGGATTCGGCAATCTTTTTCTCCTCATCAGTTGTATAGAGTATCGCAGTCGTATAACGATATCATCGGTCACCGAACTGTCCATCAGCTTGTGTTGGATCGATCTGAGTGAAAAACAGATCCACCAGCGTCGCATAGCTGATCTCGAGAGGATCATAGCTGATCTCGACTGCCTCACGATGAGCCGTACTGCCCGCTGATACAAGCTCATAGGTGGCATCTTCTTGTCTACCCCCTGCATATCCCGATATGGCAGCTGTGACACCACTCTGTGCCTCGAATATACCCTCCATACACCAGAAGCATCCTCCTGCGAAATAGGCTTTTTCCAGATTTCAAGAGTTTGTTTCTATTTTTGGAGTAGCTGTTATCGTTGTATTCATAGTTGTAGAATTAGAGTAATAAAAAGCTCATCCTATTATACCCAGGAGTGCGAGAAGTGAAAGTCATATTTTTGTCATACAGTATATATTAGTTGCCGAGTACCTCTGCCACTGTCCTTGCTCCGATCTTCTTGGATGCGAGCGTCCCATCAGAATTGAGGACTACCGTAGTATGTTGGGTAAGCACTCCATATTTTTGCTTGAGTGCTGTCGAGTTGTCATAGTCCACCCTGAGTATCAGACTATCTGCTGGGATAGAGCTGATACTGCTCGTGATCGATGAGTTGAGAGCCTTGCAGCTCGGACACCAGCTCGCTGCGAAGAAGAGTATTACTTTTTGTCCTGACTGGAGTGCGGATGCGACGAGTTCTGGAGAGTAGTCCATATACCCGTGAGGTGCCATAGAGGTTTCCATTTTTGGAGTCTCTTTTTGCATCGTCGCACCTGTTGCTATTATCATATGTTCCTTTTCCATGGCTGCCGTCTCTTCTGGAGTCCATGATCCAGATATTATCTTGTTGTCCTTCATCATGGTATCTTTGGATATGGTATCAGTTTTTTGCATCACAGCATCTGGAGTCATCTGTTTCGTTGGTATTACTGGAGTAGGAGTGACTCATGGCATCGTACATGAGGCGAGAGTCGTGAATATAGCTAGAGCAATGAGTATCTTATACATAAGAATGTGAGTAAAAAATAAATGGAGAAAATTCCAGAAAGACGAGTGAGTCTCATCTTCACGGGAGTCGCCTAGGAGCCAAAAGTGAAAGCATACGCACTGATGCCTGGAGAGAATTGGAGTTCCAGAATTGAGTTTTCTAAGAATGAAGGTGAATGTACCAGATGATACATTCTATCTGAATCTACGGTAATGATTCCATTTTTTACATCTTTTCCAGGATTTTGGATTTTACCGTCAACTTTGACGGATATGGTACCAGTACCACCGAGAACCAAATAGACATCTTTTGCAGAGAAATTGTATCTGAGAGTACTATTTTGGACTGAAGTAATGAATTGATCTGATTCTTTCCATTTTCCACTCAGAGACCATTGGTTAGAGGCTAGTGGAACTGTAGATGCGACAGAGTTGTTGCGTCGGTCTTTTCCGAGATAGGTTTCTGGAGATTGATTGGGGGTGTTTGCAACACCTGTTACTATAGTATCACTCACTATTCCTGTTGCAGTTGATGCAACAGATTGTCATTCTCAGAGGAGATATTGTATCACCTCTTCACTTTCCCTATATTCCCCTTCTCAGAAATGGGTGTGTCTAATACGACCTTCTCGATCGATAAAATATTTGGCAGGCCAATATCTATTCGCGTACAGATTCCAGAGAGTGAAATCATTGTCGAGAACCACTGGATAGGCGATTCCAGCATCTGTGACCGCTTTTTCTACATTGTTACGAAGTTTCTCGAATGCAAATTCAGGAGCATGCACACCGATTATAACAAGTCCTTGATCCCTATATTTCTTGTCCCATGCGGTGAGATATGGGAGGGTTCTCTGACAATTGATACAAGAATACGTCCAAAAATCGATGACGACAACTTTTCACTTGAGACTTGCCATCGTGAGAGGATTGGAATTGATCCAGTTGGTGAGAGTGGTAGGAATTTCTGGGGCAAGAGTTGGATCTGCTATATTCAATTTGGGGATACTTTTTTGGATAGAATTAGATACTGTTGAACTCGTACTAGTTGTAGCTGGAATGCTCGGAGAAGGAGATACAGGAGGGACTGAAGTAGGCAAGAATCTCTCTAACACTCATTGCTCAATTTTTGTCACATCAAATTGAGTGATTAGAAAAGTTTCGATTTTTTTATCTATTCCTGTTACAATAAGAAAACCCACGAAAATCAGTATTGCACCGAGTACCTTGCGGAATGTTCCTCGTTCATCTGCGTATATTTTGAGTTTTCGCACGAGAAGTGTACCAAATCGAGCTATGAGTAATAGTACTAATGAGAGTCCGAGTGCATAGATAAACGTATAAGAAATCCCTGCAATAAATGAAACTGGAAATACGGTAGCGAGAAGGAGTGAATAGGTAGGAGAACAAGTAGAGAAAACTGGACCGAGTACAGCACCAGTCACAATTGCCCTGAGAGTTGAGGACTCTATATTTTGAGCCTTGTCGAGCGAGTTATTGGCTCGAGAACCAAATACCCGAGAACTCAACAATGTCCAAGTATGAGGAAAAATATATACAAGTCCAAGTCCAATGAGGATCACTCCGGAAACATACTTCCAGAATTCGGGTGGAACATTGATAAGGAGAGTAGAGGCTTTCAGAAGGATTGTAAATAGTACAATTGACAGTGCCAATGAAGCCGTGACAATATATGGATACCATTTTCATTTTTCTCATACGGATCCCGCAAGGATAACAGGAAGGACGGGGAGGACACATGGGGCGAGAATCGTGAGGACTCCAGCAATGAATGATACGAATACGAGAGAGAGCATAAAATAGAATTAATATAGAAACAGTATACGATTCAACCTTAATATCGGATTAACTGACCGCTTTTCGCTCTGACCAGTCGATAGTGAAGGTTGTACCCTTACCAAGTTGACTCTCGACTGAGAGTTGCATATCATGGAGATCCTCTATGACCTTACGGGCGATAGAGAGGCCGAGACCATGACCCGAGCCACTTGGTCTTGCAGAATCGACTTTATAGAGACGATCGAATATATGAGTGAGATCTTTTGGAGCTATTCCAATACCAGTATCTGATATTTTGAGATGATGTTTGGAGATATTGATTTCGATTTTTCCATCGTCTGGGGTGAATTTCTGAGCATTGGATACTATATTCCCCACCGCAGCCATGAAGAGCTCTGGATAGATACTGAGTGCCATAGTCTTCTCTCCCGTTATCGAAACGCGAGGATCCTCGCTTCCGAGAGTCGAACTGATGAGTGTACTCAGATTCTTTTTCTCTGGATTCTTGATATCATTGCGAGCAAAAAAGAGGAGTGCATCGACGACACCAGAGAGTTGCCTAAGGAGTCTTTTAGCTTTTGTGATACCATATTCGGTATACTCTGGATTGCCTGCGATATCGAGTGAACTCATCACTTCGAAGAGCTTGTTCTTGATCTCATGAGCAATATCATCTGAGAACTGCTCGAGCCGCTCTGCCTCTTTGTTGACTCGGGTGAACAGTTCCTCGAGAGAACGAGCGAGTATGACGACTTCATCCTTGATATTACCATAGATACCCACATGATTATCACTTTCTTTTTGAGAAAGAGAAAATCTCCGAGTTGCCTCGTTCATATTGTGGATCGGCCTGAGTATATACCCCGAGAAGAAATATCCAATCAGGATAATCAAGAGGAGCCCGACGAGTGAGAGCCACAGCGATCTCTCGATGATCATATCCCGAGTCACGAGGATATCTGTGACGTCATCGACGGTCTTGTAGGTATACCCGTCATGCATAGACTCGATCCCCCAATAGTAGGCACGACCACCAGCA
>JAYWCE010000029.1:0-17054 GCA_043780775.1 Candidatus Altimarinota bacterium
ATTCCTCAAGGCACTCGAGAAAGTGGGATCAGCAGAAGAGGTCACTAATACAAAAAAATGGATCCAAGACCTCCAATACCATGGACACGATCATAGTGATGGAGAAGCAAAAGGTAAAATAGTCAAAGCAGCGGTTAATGGGCTTGCTGCTATCTGGAGAAAGCATTGTGATTGAGGACTCCATGATATGCTCCAGGGCAAGGATATGTGGCTCACAGAACAAGCCAATAAGGATCCTAAGGCAGACGAATACTTAGCAAAATTCAGTGATATTAACCAGACTGCAAGTGGAAATGATATACCAAGTAATGCTCAATGATGGAACTATGAGTATGGATATGTAACCAATCCGATCATGAGTCGTGTAGTTGACAAAAAAACTGGCAAAAAACTCAGATCTCTTGATCGTACTCTCAAAAAGGTAAGTGTGAACTCGCATAAGTTTTCATTTGATCGTGAAGATATGCAAGAACGATTTTGGACACCTACAGTCAAGCTCGTACAAGACCTCAAAGATAAGAGTACGGATCCTGAGACTACACGAGCACAATATCTCCAATACCGCAAGGATATACTCGAACACTTCTCTAAGGCACTTTCGGCACAAGGTCGAACAGATAAATGATGACTCAATGCCCTCAAGAAGCAGAAGTATTATAGAGATTTTGATAAGATGGGTATTGATATCAGTGTGATATTCGATGATGGTAATATCGAAGATATTGTGGAGCGAAGTGCCGAGTCTGATTACCAAAAATGGGCCAATAAATGAAAAAACACCACATCAAATGTCAATACTGTGGAATCTGCAGTGATGGAGATAATAGACCCCAAAAAACCCCGTCCTCGAACTCCTTCCGGTTGATCAACGACTCCTGACTTTCATGATCCTGATATACCTCGTCAACCGGGGTACTCATCACCAGAGATTAGTCCAGATTCCTCAGGATCTGATAGTCACTAAACCTCCACCCCTCTCACATGCCACACCCGATGTCATCATATCGTATTGGGCATGATACCAACAAAATCGATCCTGACTTGGTCAAGATCGATTTTGTTTTTGTGGCCATAGAGCATGATCGTGCGTTTCATCGCTCGGCGTTTTGCCATGGAGAATGTATCGAGTGGATGCCCATAGGCTTCGTCTTTGCGATATTTGACCTCGACGAATATAGTGAGTCCTCCCTCTCGCATGACGATATCGAGTTCTCCTCACTTAACTTGGTAGTTCCGATCTATGATCTGGTATCATTTTGACTCGAGGTATCTCACGGCAATATCCTCGCCATAGTCTCAGATGGAGCGATTCGATGTTGTCATATTAGATCCGATTATTGACTCGCTTCTCGAGGAATTCCATCAGTTGTGGTCCGAGGTCCTCGCGATCGAGTGCATAGTCGATTGTCGCCTTCAAGAATCCGAACTTGTCACCGGTATCATAGCGATCTCACTCCATCTCGAGTCCGTATATTTTTTTACCATCTTGTACCATCCGAGCAAACGCATCGGCTAGTCGGATCTCTCCATCTTTGCTCGCACCCTGACCATCCTTCTCGAGATAATCAAATACTTCAGGAGTGATGATATATTTTCCGATGACACCGAGACGAGAGCTCGTCTCTTCGGGTTTTGGTTTTTCGAGAAACTTCGCAACAGTGTGGAGAGATCCCTCAGATACTGCTGGTTCGATGATACCATAGGAGCTCACTCGCTTGTCTGTGACTCGTTCGAGAGCGATGATCGGTGATCCGTATTTCTCGAATGCCTCGATCAGCTGCTCAGCTCCACCTCGCTCTCCCTTGATGAGATCATCGCCGAAGAGAACGAGACATGGCTCATCGCCGATGAGAGCACGAGCCCTCAGGAGAGCATCACCATCACCACGAGGGATTGGCTGACGGACATAGGCGATACGAGCGAGATGTGATACTTTTTCGACTTCTGCGAGTTCTTTGATTTTTCACTTCTCGACCAGAGTCTGTTCGAGCTCATATGATACATCAAAATGATCCTCGATAGATCGCTTGCCACGACCGGTGACGATGATGATATCTGTGATCCCAGCAGCTACTGCCTCTTCGACGAGATACTGGATCACTGGCTTGTCTACGATCGGGAGCATCTCCTTGGGTTGAGCCTTGGTCGCTGGGAGGAACCGAGTCCCGAATCCAGCAGCTGGGATGATACACTTACGAATTGGAGTCATATTTTTTGTAGATAGAGTATGCCTTAGTCTATAAAAAACTGAGTAAAAATCAATAAAAAATCAGGAATATACGATTCCTGATTTTTTGATAGATATAGTTGATTTATTTTGGCATGACAAGAGGAAATGGAACTACTGCCTGTGGCTTATTTTTTATCATCATTTTACACATGCTGATTGCCCCTGTATTCGAGAGTTGTGCACAGTCTGATGTCGTTGATCCACTAGCACTCATTATCACCTGCATCATACACTGATTCTTCTGTTCGTTCCCTTGCATCATCCCTGGCGTAGTATTGCCTGATGCAGTCGTCTCTAATGAACTGATTTTATTACAGAGAGTGATGTCATTTTTTGACATAGCCTCTTGTCGGTAGAGTTCACTCTTACATTGTACCTTGTAGTTGGCATTGGCGATGCTATCGCAGAGCTTCACATCGTTCTTCTCTCGAGCATTCACCATAGTGATAGCGAATTCACAACTTGCTTGCTGATCAGCCGTACCGAGTTCTTTACAGAAAAGTGGATCTCGACTCTTCTGAGCTACTTGCATACCTATAGACTGTGTACACATACCAATTTGCTGCTTGATACAGCTGTTGAACTCAGGCGTACCTGAGATCTTTGTAGAGGTACTCGCGAGGTCTTCCTGATAGGTTGTCTGGGGCACTACAGTGACCCCAGTTTTGATAGGAGCATTGCTCTTATCAGCACCGAACGTACACGATGCAAGAGAGATGAGAGCTATGAGTATGAGGAGTTTTTTCATGGGAAAAAATAAGAAAATAAAAGTAACGAATAAGAGTATATGAAAGACGCGAATTCTGGCAAGAGAATCATCTTGCTCATTGCTCTATTTGCTTCGTATATACATCCCATCGCCAAAACTATAGAATCGATATTGATTCTCGACAGCATATTCATATATCTGCATCGTTGCCTCATATCCGAGAAATGCTGATACCAACACAAGGAGTGAGGACTCTCCGAGGTGAAAATTGGTCACGAGATCATCAACTATCTGGAATTGGTATCCTGGCGTGATATAGATGCTGGTTTCAAAATTCAAAATTCAATTCCGATTTCTCGGAACAAAAACCAGAGAATGTATCCAATCCTGTTTTTTTAGCGTTTCTGTGATGGTATTCCAGTAGTTGCGAGTATTTGCATCAAATAAATTTTTCATATCCTGATCGAGAAATTGCCAGACATAGGGAAGAGACTCAAGGGTGCGAGTGGCAGTTGTACCTACTGCAACCACTTTTTTGTTCTCAGTTTTGATCTTGGCAATCTTAGCGAAGATATCGAGTGAGATCTCGACTCGTTCACGATGGATATCATAATCACGGATATCGGGAGTCTGTATTCCCTTGAATGTACCGAGTCACACATGGAGTGTGAGATACTCTTTGGGATTTTTGATTCTATCCATGAGCTCTGTCGTGAAATGTAGCGATGCAGTCGGTGCTGCAACTGATCAGTCTGTTTTCGCAAAACTGGTCTGATAATCGGCCTCCTTCTCGAGACTATATTCGATATATGGAGGGAGTGGGAGTGAGCCATGTGTTGCGAGAAAAGAAGAAATATCTCATCATTGGATTCTGAGTATTCGACCACTCTCAGTCATTCCTATAACTTCGATTCTAGAGTCACCTATATCAAAAACAGTTCCGATCTTGAATTTGTTTCCTGGTCGTACCAATGCTTCGAACTCATTCTCTCCACTTGTTGAGAGATAGAATATTTCACCATCCGAAAGTATGGATTTGGTTTTATCCACTTTTGTATATAGAGTACCCGAGAGTACTACTCGAGATCTGACGACTCGAGAATCATTGAAAAACATTACTCGGTCCGCACCAAGATACTGATTTATATTCCAGAATATATCTTCATTTTGTAACTTGCCAGTCTCACGATCGATCACCATCATACGAGCATCATGATGCGGATGGATAGCCTCTTGAGCGATGAGCTCATCAGGAAGTGAATAGTGATAGTCAGAAAGAGAGAACATAGAGAGAGAACTTAGGGTTTAGTGCTTGGAACTGAGATCGGAGAATCGGGAGAATGCACCAGAGAGAATCCTGAGTATATGGAAGTGAGGGAGAAAATCAAAAAATACTGGTGTGTATTTTGATTTTGTTTTTGGCACTTTTTCGCTATCATCATCGCTATGATTCGTTCTTTCTTTTTTCTCATTTTAATATTCTTTTTTCTCTCGTCGTGTACGGAAACTGTCCTCGTGACACCGAGTGAATCAGGGTCAACTACTACAGGATCGCAGTATGCTACAGGGCTGACTGATGAACAAAAAGTAAAACTTGCGATAGATCGCAAGAAGGAGCTCCGTACCATCCGCAAGGGAGACTATATGACTCTCAAAAATAATCCTGAACAGGCCCTTGCGTATTATCAGGCGGCTCTGGAACAACTCCCCGATGATATCGTGATACGCCGTAAGATCGCCCATGCCTACTACCTCACTCGTAACTGGAAAGACGCATATGTGAACTATGCTCGAGTTCCACTACGAGAACTCAAGGAGACTGAGTATAGTGAGCTCTTCCAGTCACTTTTTTTCGATGATAATAGACCAGATAGACTCACCGAACTCTCTCGCTATGAGATCGATATCGCGACCCGCGAATACTACCAGACGATCGATATTTGTTATTCTGGTATCCATAACTGTATTGTCACTATCGAAGCCTATACTGGATCGAGCAATCGGATCCTCGACTTGCAAAATAGTATCCGTCAGTCTGTCCAGATATCTGAGGACTATCAGTATCGCAACTTCCTCGTAGCGACAGAGCTCTATCGCCAAGGGGCATATCGAGCAGTCGATATCCTCTCTTCTGAGATACTCACCAAGCGTCCCAACTATAGTGAGGTACGCAAGCTCCGAGGATTCGCACTCTATGAACTCGGTCGATATAGCGATGCTCGTGATATCCTCCTTGTCTATCTCGAATCTAGTCCTCAGGATCTCGAGTCTATATCTCGTCTCGGTGAGATCTATGTGTATCTCGGGGACTATGCAACATCGAGTCTCTATATCAACAATGCCGTCACCTGAGGTTATCCTCATAAAACAGAGCTCGAACGCCGCCTCGCCTACAACTATGCGACACTCGGTGATCATGCGAGCATGCTCAAAGTGCTCTCCTATCTCCTCCAAGAGACCGATGTGACAGCGGATGACTACGCGGTGGCAATATCGCTCGCACTCCATGAGGGTGAGAATATCAAGGCCTATGCTTGGTCATATGCTGCCATAGAGAGATACCGAAACTCACCCACCCTCATACCGCTCTATCTCTCAGCTCTCAGGCTCAACGGCAAGTCGAGTGAGATTCCTGACTATATCCATACACTCTCGGACGAACTCGCAGGCAATCCGCTCATACAACTCGAATACGCGACCAGTATGCTCGACTCAGGACAGATAGATCGAGCTCTCCCGATATTCACGGCGATCCGAGATCAGGATCCGACGACTGACTGGGGCATCGAGGCGGCGAATCAGGTCAGGATGATCGCATCACTACAAAACCAAACTGGAACCACACAACCATAAAAAGAATCTCGAATGTGAATATCTGAATACAGTATGAGTTCTAAACCTTCAACTCTAAGTTCTCAGTTCTAAATTTATATATACCCCTTGTGGGTACTAAGCCCTTACTCTCATGTTCCGTTCTGATTTTCCTATATTCACGACCCATCCAGATCTCGTCTATCTCGACTCAGCATCGAGTGCACAGAAGCCCCAAAGCGTGATCGATTCCATATCGCGATATTTTGCAACTGACTATGCCAATATTCACCGAGGTGCCTATGATCTCTCTATGGAGAGTTCACTGCTCTATGAGAAGGCCAAAAGAGCAGTCGCCAGAAAACTCCATGCAAGTTCGGATGCCGAGATCGTATTCACCTACAATGCAACCTATGCATTCAATCTGATTGCTCAAGGTCTTGTGAAATCAGGATTCCTCAACAGATGAGATACGATTCTCCTCACCAAGGTCGAGCATCATGCCAATATCGTCCCATGGCAGATTATCGCAGCGGAATATGGGATCATCATCGATTGGGTTGAGCTGCACTCTGATGGGACCCTGGACTATGAGAGTCTTGTAGCAAAGCTCCCAAATGCGAAAGTCCTCTCGATCACAGGAGCGTCGAATGTGACGGGGGAGGTATTGGATTTAGATAGAGTGAAGGGGATATTTGAAAGTTTGGAAAACAAACCCCTCTTCATCCTTGATGGATCGCAGCGATTTCCACATATGGAGACTGATGTGATGAAGTATGGAATCGACTTCTTCGTGGGTACCGGGCACAAGGTAATGAGCGATACTGGAATTGGATTTTTCTATGGATGTAAGGAATTATTACAAAAAATGGATCCAACATTTTGTGGTGGTGGAGCTATCAATGCAGTCTCGACCTGAGGATATGAGCCTGCGGGACTCCCATTTCGTCATGAACCAGGAACTCCACATATCGCAGGTGCTGTATCACTCCTCGCGGCTCTCGACTATATCGACTCGATTGGAGGATATGAGACCATAGAGAAATATGAAAAAGAGCTCACAGAATATGCTCTTGAGCTCTTTGCAACGCTTCCACCATCTATCCGACTCATAGGATCTCACAGGTCTGAGAATCGTCTCGGAGTATTTTCATTTGTTTTCGACGGCAAGCATCCGAACGATATCGCAGAGGCACTCGCAGATGTAAGTATCTGTGTCAGATCTGGACATCACTGTACCGATGTCCTTCATACGGCTCTCGGGATATGGGGATCACTCAGAGTGAGCCTCTATCTCTACAATACGAGAGAGGATGTTGATAAGTTGGTGGAGAAATTGAGGGAGATTTTAGTAACTAGAGACTAACTATTTAATGCCAAACTCAAAGAATTTTTGTCCTAAGTTATTGATCCCAAAACGAGTTCCATGTCTGTGTCCAATACCACAAGCGAACATCAGTGCTTCCCCTATTTCATCTCTACCATGATAGCAAAAATCAGATTCTTCAGACATCTTGTTGAGAAATCAAAAACCAAGAGGATGGATGGTATCCAGAATTATAGATAAATTAGTAAAATCATCCCAAGATAGCCTTTCTTCGACATGGGCAATGAGAAGTCTAGCGAGTATTTTCGATTTTTCGATCTGTAGAAATCTCTCATTAAGAAGAATAATAGTTTCCAAAACTTGCTCTCGATATTTTGAGCCTCTATTAAGGTTCTCTTTAAATTTTTTGAGTTTATCCGGATCAATCTTGCTTTTATGAAATTCTTGGAAAAATGTCAGAATCTTTTTGGTATTATGACGGTTAGTTAACGATTGGCTGATTTTATAAAAAGATACTATTGATTGAACAATAGGAATTTCCTTTAAGAGTCCATCTGTGAGAAATGCATCAAGCCCAATTTCAGCATAGTCTATAGATAAATCTAGGGTTCTTTCATTAAGTTCTGATCAGATAAGATCTGTTATATCATCAGTTTTATTGAATTTCAAAGAATACATAAGTATAATGGTTAGTTATCCCACCACGATATCACTAAAATCCTCTTTCTTGCCATCTTGGCTATATTCGTGGATGGCGTTTTTGATTGCCAGGAGTCCGATGAGTGAGGCGTAGCGTCGACGAGGAGAGATATCAGTTCCTATATTCTCGTGAATGAATGATTCATTCAGTCTCAATATATTCTCTACTTTCCATCACTCGAGGAGCTCACCAGTGATCGATACACAGGCTGTGGCAACGATCGACATATATCCGTCGAACATGAACTCTCTGAGCTCGCCATCTCGTATAATGAGAGATACCTCTACGACATCTGCACAGACACGATTCGCTTCTCTATAGCGCACATCTGCGTTCTCCAGTATCCCCCTGTTGGGAGGTTTGGATGAATATTCGATAATGAGTTCAGAGGAGGACAAGATAATGATGAATTTAATTAATGATGCCCATGATTTACATGTGTATCTGGACCACCATGACTAGGATGACTATCTAGATCGCTTATTTCTCAGTGTCCGTTTGCCTTTTCCTCAGCCTTGCATGCCATATATGCCTCATACCATGTTGCCTCAACGAATATCTCGAGTGTCGAGTTCAGATGCACAATGAAGATGAAGAGGACGATTGCAATTATAATGAATACGACCAAGAAAAATAGCTTGAGTCCCAGAAGAGGTAAAAATGCGAGGAAACTCGATATCAGAAATGGGATGACGAGGAATATAAGAGCGACGACTATGGTACGGAGATAGAGGAGGATCATCGTAAAATAGAGTCTTCCTGTTATCGCGATATTTCGCATAGCGAGCCCTGTAGATACTGAGAGAGACTCTATAGCCCGCTTGTGTTCGAATATGATATAGAACTTCGCATAGGCAAAACAGATATTGATACAAAATGCGAATATGAGATATATTCCCATCACACTGCTGATCGGTACGATAAAAGCCTGTCCAAATATACGAAGGAGAAGAATATAGAAGGTAATGATGGATAGGGGACGGAATATCGCCGTCAGATTGTGTACCTCGAATAATGGGAGAAAGTGTCTGAGTCCGTCAAAAAATCCCTGCCATGATCGTCGATTTTTCTCTCACTTGTATTGTTTGTATGAGTGCATCATCTCGATCATACCACCAGTAGCGATCGGCTCAAGGAGTATGTACAGGATAAAAATAGTAGCCAGGAGAGCAATACTCTCGGTAAAATAGTCTGTATGGAGGAACTTCGTCAGGGCTTCTATAGCTTCATCTTTTTTATCGAATACATAGATATAGGTGAATGTCAGCTGATAAAAAACGAGCACAAATAACCATAACATTCCCATAAATGATGGTATGAAATTGAGTTTTTTCAGAGAATGAAATTCAGTGACCATCTCCCATGCGGAGATGACGATATCTTCTTTCATAAAGGAGTGAAGTGATAAAAAAGGAGTTTACTTTTTTTGAATAAACGGAGAGTATTCTAGAATCTAATAAAATTTCAGAATGCCCTTATAACTTTGATGTAATCCATGAGAAGAATCCAGATAGACTCTTGTCCGTAGTTTTTCGGATATAGTTCTCTTTGATACTCGTCCCGACGAATACATCCACAAAACTCGATACATCTGGTACGATATTGACGGTCGGCATCCCCTTGATATTGCGGTCGACCCAGATGCGGTGGTAGGGGCTCGATATCGGAACAAAAAAGCTCTCTGTATTCATGATTTTTGCGATGCCCTGCTCTATTTTTTCGAGTTTGCTGGATTCGGTAGTACCACGCAACTCAGTGAAGAGTGCATCGAGTGCCTTATTCTCGATATTTGAGAAGTTGACACCACCCTTCTTCGATTCACTCGCTGCAAAGAGCTGACCGATACTCGAGAGAGATCCCTCGACAGATACGCCGATTACGAGTAGATCGTACTTGCGTTCACCACTTGCGATCATTGCCTGTATATCTTTTGGCCCATATGGTACGAGCTCAGTCTTGACGCCGAGGAGACGGAGTGCTCCATCGATGCTATTCGCATATACTTCAGTACTCTGTGGCCCGATGATATAGCCGATACGAACTTGGAATACCTCGTTCTTATCATTGTAGTAGTATTCATCCCTGAGTGATTGTACTTGTTTTATTTTTTCTCACTTTTCTCGTTCGCGAACAGCGATAAAAGCGGGAGTATTCTGGCTTATACTATAGGCATCTTGTACTTGTTTTTTGTACTCAGTCATCTTCACGGGATCAGTCGATTGATAGAGTGTGAGTGTCTCAGTATCTGTCTTTCATTCACCTTGTCCGAGGGTGAGAGTATATGTATTGCGACCCTCTACGAGAGTTCCTGATGCTATCGTCACCTTGTAGGAAAATGTAGTATTCCCAGGAGTGAATTCTTGGAGTGTGTACCCATTGATACTGACTGAAGCAGTGTTGGTTGGTATATTGCCTGAGAGTATGAGTTCTTTTGTAGGATCCGTGACAAATAGAGTGGTCACATCCGCCTTATTATTCCAGTATTTGGCAGTCCCATAGACTACCTCTCCGCTTAGGGTAGTACTTGTGAGCTCCATTTTTGATAGTATCTCTGTCTTCTTTGTATATCCGAGCTCTCGCAATACATCGGAGAATCCCTTCAGATTCTCCGTGGGGAGGAGGGCTCATCCAGATTGGAATATAGTATCTACTCGCTTGTGATCACCTACAATCCTCCCAGGAAAATAGGTTCCAATCTGCCAGTGGAGACTATTTCTGAGTATGCGACTCATCGATTTTGTATTGAGAAATACTCCGAAATATTCATAGTTCGTATAGAGATATTCACGGAACCTTGGTCCGATTTCGAGATGTTCATCTTTCACCGGTGGTATCACGATTGTCAGGGTTTCGGTGCTCCGTTCGAGACTTGGGAGATCCTTGAAAAACTTGAAATTGATCTTGTCGAGCCAGGTCGACTGGGCCCATTTTTCATTGCGGACGAGTGTGATCCGATCGAATCCGTATTCTTGATCCGTGACAGTCTCTCCATATATATATGGACCAGAGGTGACATAGGCCTTGGCGGTGATAGTGCCACTACCGATAGCAGTGATGATATCGGATCTAACGATAGGGTAGGTGAGTACCTCAATCATATGTTGGCTTTTTTGTGTGGACTTGAATTCAACTGCATCTCCATTTTTCGTGATGGCGACACTCTCTAAAAATAGCTTTATATCATTGTTCTGAGTCATCCTTTTGAACATATCGATCGACGCAATGATATCGTCAGTCTTGATGCGAGTTCCATCTGACCAGACAGCGTCATCTCGGAGTGTACATCGGATACTCGTCATATCACTGAGATCACAATTCGTCAGGTCGCCCTTGTATATATCACTCGCTATATCGTAGCGGACGAGTCCACGAAACAGGAACCGATACACGAGGTCTGTAGCAGCATCTCTACCATACTGGAATGGATCCATAGGATTCGGAGCTGTGCCAACGATACCGATACTGATACTCCCTCACTTGACTCACTCATAGTGACCTCCTGCGAACATATAGACTCCGATGAGATGGAGGAATATGAGTACAAAAAGAATACTCGAGGCGATTGTGATGATTTTTTTGGTCCCGGATCCAGACATGAGACGAGAGATTATTAAAGAGGATTATGCAATGAAGTATGCAATGACTGCTGTCACCACAAAGACTGCAATGAGTCCGATCGTGATACGGTGGAACATGAGCTCACCACCACGACGCTCGAACTTGCCGAAGTCACCAGTTCCAGGAACGATCGAGAGACCAGTTCCCTTGGCTTGCACCATGACGACAATGATGATGAGGATCGAGAGTACAAGGAGGATGATAGAGAGAGCAGACATAGTATATGAGTATGATGATATAGAGAATCGGGGGTGGAGATGCCAAGTTCATGGCCCCTAAATTCGACCGTATTATATAAAGGAATGATTTTTTTGCAAATTTGGTAGTTTTTTTGCTTTTTTCTGATTTTTCGTGTACTATGGTGCCAATGATACCTACTATGCAAAAAATCCTCATTCTGGCATTTCTCTGTTTCTCATTCTTAGTATGATTCATCTCTCATGCTATTGCTGCTGATTGTAATCCTACCGATGTGACGAGTCCGTGTTTCGTGGTCAAACTTGCCGATATGGATCCCCTTGGTGATAGTCGTGACGGAGGATCTCCGGCTGGTGGTATTGACGCTTTCAAACAGATTCTCACGAGTATCACAGATATTCTCCTCTTTATCATCCCGATCATAGCAGCAGCCTCACTCCTCATTGCTGGATATTTCTATATATTCTCGGCAGGAGACTCTGAGAAGGCAGGACGAGCCAAGATGATCATCAAGTGGAATATCGTAGCTATACTCGTCGCGTTCCTCTCTTATGGTATTGTCAAGATTGTTGCATCCCTGTTTAGTCAGACCTAGTATAATTCCTGCATGTCCCACTCGATCTCGAGTTATCTTTATTTCGTCACCTCACTCTACTATGAAATATTCTCGATATATCCTCACATTCTTCATAGTAGTTGCCTCAGGTATCGCTATCTCATATGCTGATGTCATTGTGAACAATATTGTGCCACCTACCCAACTCCTGCCTATCATCAACTCAAAATGAGCAGGAGATGCTATCGGTGCCATCATCGTTTGGCTCATCAGACTCACAGCCATACTCGCAGTGCTCGCTATTACTTGTGGGAGTATACAGATGATACTCGCTATCTGAGAAGATGAAAAATTCAAAAAAGCTCGATACACTATGATCTATGCATTCATCGGACTCGTCGTGGCTGGCCTAGCATATGCTAGTGTCAATTTTGTTACCAATCTCAAACTCGATAATTTTCTCTAAAATATGCAACGAATTTACCTCATCTTGGTTTCAATATTGCTCTCGACGCATCAGATCTTCGCAGCCAATATCACTCTAAAAGATATCGGATTCAAAGGAACTGTTCCCGAAGGGAGTATCCTCAAATGAGACGGAACGACTCTCATCTCGATCCTGACACTTGTCCAGTCAGTCCTCCTCAAGTTGGTTCTCCCGATCGTGGTCGTCGGAGCATCACTCTATATTGCCTACGAGCTCTTCACGGCTGAGGGTGACGAATCCAAGATGAAAAAAGCCTGGAAGTCCATTGCTTATACGGCTGTCGCTCTCATTGCTATTGCTCTCTCCTATGGACTCGTCAGTATCATTGCTCGTCTTAGTTTCTAGTATTTTATCCTGTTCTTATGCGAATACTTAGCTTTCTTCTCATCATATTCTCTAGTGTTTCTTTCGGATTTTTGTACTCAGGATTCGCTGCATGATGCGATGCGACTGCATCTGGTAATGCTGGAGCATTCCTCCGGGGGTGTGCGAATAGTGCAGGACCGACGAACGGCATCGATCCAAACAAGCTCTGAGGTGGAGTCACAGCAGTCAAGGATCTCGTGATACAGATTGCCAAAAGAGTAATCCAATTCGGAGCCCTCTTTGCTATCGGTGCTATCGTATTCTCGGGTATCCAGTATACGACCTCGTACGGTGATGATGAAAAAGTCAAAAAAGCAAAAACCACAGGAGTCTATGCAGTAATCGGACTCCTTCTCCTCCTCGTTGCATTCCCATTGGTTGATATTGTAGTGAACTTCGTATATGGTCTCGGGACATAATACTCTATGAAACTCACTCATGCTATTACATCAGTATTTCTCCTCATTGCTCTCATACTCCCGAATATGGTCGAGGCAGCGAGTCACCCTGTGACTGTCCGTAACGAGAATACCCATATAGACTCCAAGTTTCGGATTGCAACTCTGAAGCAGATTCTCTATTCGACTGCGATGACTTTTGACTACGGTCGTCTCGCTGTCTCGATCGACGGATTCCAGCGAGAACCACGAGGTCGTATGCAGGATGCTCGCATATCACTCTCACCCTACGTCACTCGTGATAGCGAGTTCACCAAGTTATTTGTCCATGAACTTGCTCATTATATCGATATCTATATTTTTTTTGTAGCCAAAAATCGAGCCGATATTTCAGATGAATTCTATGCTATCAGTTGGCAGAAACCAACGGTGAAGCGCGCAAAGGAGTGAACGATGGATTTTGTCTCTGGGTATGCTCAGTCCAATCAGTATGAGGACTTCGCCGAGTCGTTCGTCTTCTATGTATTCCACAATGCAACCTTCGCTGATAGGGCCCTTCGCAGTGAGTCACTCCGTCAGAAGTATCTCTTTATCGCGAATTCTATATTCCCTCGTGGCTATTTCCAGGGAACAGATTTCTCGATTGGTACAGTACCATCATATGTATGGGACACCACCAAGATATCTTTTTCTCTCCAGAAATACTTGTATTCTCTCTAAAATCATATATACTCCATCCAATTCATATTCTAAAAAGAAACAGAGAGAACATATATTTTCTCCATAAGCCAATTTGTTTCATACGAGTATTCTCCATATTACCAACTCTCTCTCGTGAAATCTATATTTCAATAGAATCAGTTGTTCGTATGTTCCAAGGTTGGAATATATATTAGATCTTTCTCGGTACACACACGACATATTTATTTTTTGTAGTGAATAACTCACTGCAGTATCCCACTTTTCTATGGACCATATTTTTGGTGATAGCGATGATATCGATTTCGGATCTACTCCGTCATCTGCCTCTCGTTCTTCTTCTTCTTCTTCTTCTTCTTCTTCTTCGCGTTCTGCGACTCCTCCAGCCCTCTCGCAACCTGATCGTCAGATGTTTGCTCCTCGTACGCCCGCTCCTCGTCTCGCCACGCGGGCCGATACGCAGAGTCGCCCAGCTCGAGAATTTGTTCCTCGTCCACCTCGTGCCCCGGTATCTACTGAGCCAGCTATCATCGATACGACTCCAGCTCTTTCTCGTCTCATCGCTGGGATGAAGTCATCATTTCTCCCTCGTGAGGATGATACATTGAGTGTACGTATCGTAGCCCTCTCATCTCATGAAGGCATCGATCCACTCTTTATGATCCGCTCTGATGAGACGACGGTGCTCATGGGTTCATGATTTGGATCTATTAGTCGGTCTGGTCGCACCTATCCGACATTCCCTGATATGCGTCTCATCTTCTCAGAGAAGGATCGTATCCGAGCTTGGATCCTCACTGATACCTCTATTGATGTAGCGAGATTCGAACTCATTCTCCCGACTCTCGGATTTCCTCCCATCTATGCGACACGAGATGTTATTGCATCATTTCGCAATAGTATCACCAACACTGTATTTCTCGAGTCTTGCCGCTTTTTTGAGCTCTTTGCCGATGGTACTGAGACTCGCCGCATCGGAGATATCGAGTGTGTGACAGCCGATGTAGATCTCACTCCACATCTCGGATTCCGAGCTGGTGGCTCTGTGGTCGCATTTGCTCATATACCTCTTGCGTCATCTGATCTCGGGATCACTGCATCGACCGTGATCGCACCTACTGCACTCGGATTCTCTATTGGGACTGAGGCATTTGTCACGGGTGAGGTATTGTCACTTCGGTCTGGAGTCCTCTCTCGTAATGCGATGAAGTTCACATTCGATACATTTTTTGTCGATGGACTCTCTATCGGAGTCGTCGCAGGATATGCACTCGGAGATCGTGATCAGCTCGCTGAGAGCGGAGTTGTTATATTCACACTCGAAGAGGATACTCGGGCTCGTACTATTGCGGGGCATATTTTCATCGATTCTCGTGGATTCGTCCATGCGTACGAGATGATGTATATCCACAAGGAGATCCTGAAGGGAATTCGTTCGACCTACGAGAAGCTCCTCACTGAGAATCCGAAAATCGAACGAGGTGAACTCGTCCAGTGACTCCGCCGTGAGATTACCAAGTATTGTTATCTCCTCACAGGTCGCACTCCTGTCGTGATGCCGATTGTGATAGAGAGATAGTCCCTGTCATTCCTGCGTATGCAGGAATCTAGATTCCAGAGTTCATCCCATTACTTTTTATGACTAAAAAGTAACAAAAAGTCCTTCTTTTGGTGTATTCGTTTTGTATCCTGTTTCCGACTCATTTTTGGAAATTCGAAAAACTCGGCTTTGCCTCAAACAGTTCCGAATTTCTTCAAAAATTTCGTCGACAGAATTACAAAACTCATACAAGGAGAGAAGTAAACCATACCAGAAAATACACCAAACAACCAAAAATAAAAAATTTCATAACCTTATACATATATTATGCGAAACACACGCTATCAAAACAACGCTGGCAAAACGCCACAAACTGATCGAAAGCCCGGATTCCGCAGCTTTTTTGACTCAGGCAAAAATATCGCCACCAATGTCAAACCTGGTGAGTCATTTATCTTCGAGGATAGTTTTCGTCCGAAGAAATCATTCCCTTTTCTCACGCCAGTACAGGCTGTGAAGAAGTTCCTCCATATTCCAGAAGAGCGACCAAAGCCACTCGAGAAGGGAACGCTTCGCGTCATTCCTTTTGGTGGAACCGAACAAGTCGGTCTCAACTGTATGGGATTCGAGTATGAGGATGAGATGATCATCATCGATATGGGTCTCCAATTCGCTGATCAGTACCAATACGGTATCAACTGTTCGATCCCAGATCTCACCTATTGTCGTGGGAAGAAGATTGTCGGAGTCGGTATCACCCACGGGCATATCGATCATATTGGTGCGATCTACTATCTCATGGAGCAACTCGGTCGTAGTACACCGATCTATGCGACAGCGATGGCCTATGAGCTGATCAAAATGAAACAAGGAGATATGAAGGCAACCCTCACGCATCTCTCTGAGTATGTCCGTTATCGTCCTGTGCAGATGGGCAAGCATTTTCAGATCACTCCGTTCGTCGTGGACCACTCGATCCCTGACTCGGTCGGTCTCCTCATCGAGACTCCTGTAGGGAGATTTGTGCATACGGGTGACTGGAAATTCGATAAGCAACCTCTCCCAAATCGTCCATCGACGAATTATGAGTGGATTGAGGCTCTGGGGAAGCGAGGAGTTCGTGGACTCTTCTCTGACTCGACCAACGCTCATCTCCTCGGATCATCTATCTCTGAGTCTGCCGTCATCCACTCTATCGAGGATATATTTGAGAAGTCGCCAGGTCGCGTGATCACGGCAACATTCTCATCTATTATCGATCGTGTGATGCTCATCATCTCGACATCAGAGAAGTACAATCGCAAGGTAGTCCTTCTCGGTCGATCGATGAATAACTATATCGATATCGCCATCAAGCTCGGATACGTCAGACCCAAGCCAGGTACGATCATCTCCATGTCTGATGCGGATAAGCT
>JAYWCE010000030.1:0-6565 GCA_043780775.1 Candidatus Altimarinota bacterium
CCAAGACCATCTTTATAAAAGAGAAATGGCTTTCATTGGATGAATTTTTCAAGTCAGTGTTTTACTTTTCAGCCTGTATTCTCGGGGAAATAATTATCATAGTATATTTTATAGATAGGATCATTGTCAGGAAGAGTGTAGAGATCTTGTCAGAGCCGCGTTTTTCATACTTTCTTTAGGTTCTTTTTGTCGAATGATAACCACTCTACTTTTGGTCAGTTACTATCTTTCCATACAAGAATTGGTGCACCTTGATCTGTAACAACACGAAGAAGTGAAGAAGTTGGAAGGCTACCACATACAGTGCCATCTTGTTCTACATATATCGCACCTCGTCTCTTTCCATCATTCCAGAGTATCTGTGGCTTACCTGAGAGGAAAGAGAGATGTGGCATATAGAGTGCCATAGTCCCATCAAGTCGCTTCAGATAAAATCCATTCGCACTTCATGTGTTCGTTTCTATATAGAGTGGCTCATTTTTACGAGTACGAGCATTAAAGAAAGTTCCTATTTCCTTATAGTTCTCAGAACTATATATATTCTTCACATCAATCGGGAGAAAATCGAGAACGTATCCTCCAATACTTGTGTTATAGATTTTCTTTGGCAGATTTAGTTGCCTTAATACAGGTGATATGACGGAAGATGCCATATACGATGGCGTCACTATGAACCACTTTGGATCAAGTGTATTCGATATATCTTGAATCATCATATTTCCAGTATCAGTATGATAGATATATATTCGTTCTTGAGCACGATATGGCTGAAGATTTGGGAGCATGAGAAATATTTCTCAGATATTTTTCCCATTCTCTACTACCTTGGCTACAACAAAAGTACGAGTCATCCTCTCATAGTACCCATAGTCAAGAAGTGAATAATCTTCTGGTGGATTTTTTGCGAAATATCCCAGATTATCGATTTGCATTGGCCCTTGCCACTCTATCTCACTTGCAAAAGAAGAAATCGGTGTACACAGAAAACAAAGCAAGAAAACAGTGAAAAAAAAACGCATAAAGAAGAAGATTAAAGAATCCCAAAAAAGGTATCTATCTTTGATAGTATCCAATCAAGCCAAGTAAATCAAGTCGAACTAATGATCACATCACCCTCATAAGAGGATATTTTGGTAGCTGGACTCATATTGCCTGTTATTATAGGAAAGGCCTTCTCGAGCAAGTCACATGTAGGATATTTCACTTGTAGTTTTTTGATCCATACGGCCTCGCCTCCATCAGGAAATACATCGAGCAGTGAATGTGCCTCATACCCACAGCGTCCATTTTTTCTATCCCAACCCATAACTGTGCCGTACCTCTTCCCGAGACTCAGAACATCGTCCTCACAAGAGAGAGTCGTAATGTGGAAAATACTATAGTCGTGAGGATACGATCCATCCTGAGCATCAGAAAGTGCTATAATCAGTGAACCTGATGCAATTCAGGGATATGCTGTATTTGAATAATTCTGCCAATGCCAAGCGGTCGGATGTCCATATGCGTATTCACGAAATGGAAAATCATACGAAGAGAATCCTATATTCGTCACTCCTGAGGATGTTTCTATGTCGGAATCAATCCTCCCAATCATCACTTCTCAGGAAAAAGGTGGCATACAGGCAAAAGTCCAGGATGGAATGAAAAATATGAGAAAAAGATAGAGTTTTTGCATGAGGGATTTGAATTGATTGTAAGTATATGATGAAATGATATTTCTCAAACAAAAACATAACCCCGATTGCTCAGGGTTATGTTTTATTTTTGATCAAAAACTGGTGGAGATGGCGGGCACCGCCCCCGCGTCGAAAAAGGTATGTCGTATATATCTACTGTGTATAGCTCGATTCTGATATTTGCGAGAATAGAGAATGAGCAAAAAACTCTCGAAAAAACACGATCTCTATATGAACTCTTTGCGAGAATTGTGTCAACGAGGCAAAGGTAAAACTCATAAATATGATATCTCTCTATCAGTTTCGAGAGATAAAAGTTGTAGCAGGCCATCCGGCACTCATCCGCCTAAGCGGAGGCTACACTAGTTTTGCGATTAGGCAAAAGTAGCAGTTGCAGGAGTCATAGACTTCTTGAAAGAAGCTGCGAGTCGAGCGAGAGGTGATGTGTTTGCATCTATTGTTTGCCCTTTGATAATGAGGCGAGCCGCCCCAACACAGCATATACGGCATACGAGTCTTTTCCTCGAATCCTATATCATCCCCGAGTATGTTAATGAACTGGGATATAGTAGTCAAAAATGCGAAAAAAGCAATCGGATTCACCATTTCTTCGCAGAGTTTCTTGGTATCAAACTTTCTGTGGTGTCCATTTTTATTTGCGAAGAGTATAGATCTGTCAGTGAGATTTTCGTGAAATTTCGAACTGTTTGACGACCAAAGGGAGGAGTTTTTGAAATTTAGAAAATCGAGCTGGAAACAGATCATACGATGAAGCAAGAAAATTAGGATTTTTGTTACTTTTTATCCCAAAAAGTAAATTGGTGGACTCTGAAAGAAAATGAAGATCCTGAAACAAGTTCTGGATGTCAAAAGCCAAACAAAAATCCCCCATATAGCGAATCCAAACGCCAGGGGGATAACACGGATGAAGGCGAGACCCTATCGACTGTGGAGTGTTGCGAGTACGGTCTTTGCTCGATCAGATGAGAGATCTCACTCGATCATTGCGATACCGTGAGGCAATCGAGAATAAGTACGTGGAGAGTTTCAGGTATTTTTTGACTCTATTTCTTGTATAGACAATGTAGAATAAAAAGATACCCGAACCGAATCTCTATCATAGACGACGCCGTCACCTGGACGGATCTCTACCTGATCGACTCCACCACTTCCCTGCCTCGTGTACGTATCTCATGTGACGCTGGTGAATCCATATCCGATCTTGTCATTCCAATAGATGGAAGTCAGGATCGCTGGCTTCGCCGGGACATCTCTGAGGGATACGATGTTGCCACTATAGGTAGTAGAGTACATTTATACCTGAGAGTACCATGAGTGTACATACTGCCTGTATGAGCTCGACTCCACTGCGACGGGGTCTCTGAGAGACTGTATGTTTCATACCTTTACAAAAAGAACAAAATAATTATAGCATATAAAAATAGAGAAGTCAATAATTTTTAATAAAAAAGTATATATGTCAAATTCACGGATTCGTATATAGTAAAAGAACCCTCGAATTGAGGGTTCTTTATTTTCCTACATAAGCTCAAATCCAATCACGCCAAGGTATTTTTTTATGAATACGATAGATGAAAAGCGGATAAGCAACAGTAAGTGAGGCTATCGCCATATACAATGGCAGGACATAGCTATCAGGATTCCATTCCTCTAAGCTCAAAAGCGTAATCATCGAGCCAAATGAAAATGCAATCCATGCTCCTGGACGATCATCTGCTGGTGACTTGAATACAAATCTAAGCGTTGGAATCATTGCAAAGATATCAGCAATTATTGTGATGAAGAGAGGCATTAGTCCAACATCATTTTTCTTTATGAACCAAATAATAATAGCAACGATCGCAAGAAAACCAGCAACTTTATCTAGATATCCTACAGCTTCAATTGTTCCTTTCTTGAGAGCTACAATTGCAATCAAAGTAGGAAATACAGCAAGAATTACAGAAAAGATTTTTGTAATGATATATGCTTTCGGATTTGCAATCGTAATTATCGCAAATGCCCATCCCAGTAGTGCCCAAATTGTCCACGTAATTACATTGGGCTTATTATGCCCTTGTATAGTCCGCAGGAGGTACAAACCCCCAGCAACACTCGTGAAAAATTGTGCAAGAATTCCTATGATAAAATACTTGTCCATCATGCTTCCTTTCAGGCATATTCGCCCGTTAGTTTAAGATAGCCTACCATAACATCCTAATTTGGGATGAGAAGCAAGAGCGAATCGACTGAAAGATTTCAGGCTAACGAGTGAATTTTAGTCAATATATATCTATAGTCAAGTACATTTTTCTACTTTTGTCGATTTTTGGATTCGTATATAGTAAAAGAACCCTCACTTTCGGGGGTTCTTTTTTTGTGTAGCGGTTATTGCATGCAAATATGACACATGCAGCTAAAACCTGCTTCAGGATCATGTATTTTCAGTGGTATACATGGCGTGAGGCGTCCGTCATGTACATCATATTCAGATGTAGCTATACCATTGATTGTCGTAGCTGTGAGCTTTCTAGCAAAGCTAGATATTTTCACATGTTCTTTCGTTTGTGAACGAATATGGCATGCTAGATAACCAACAAACAAACAGAATACATAAATAATGTACTGTTTCATCTATTTCTCCTTCGGGCGTATCGCCCACAAAAAACTCGTAGTTTCTGCCATAATGAGTTAATTTGTCTCAAGAAGCAGGGCGATAATCTAGAAGGATTTCTAGACTGGTTGGTATACCGTATTGATTATATTTATATAGTCAAGTATATTTTTATACTTTTGTCGATTTTTGCTAGTTTTTGTGTATAGTGAGCCATATTCTCACTCAGATACAATATGTCTCTCCATCTCTACAACACTCTCACTCGCTCACTCGAACGGTTCAAGCCACTCAAACAAGAAGAGGTCAAGGTCTACTACTGTGGACCTACTCCCTACAACTACGCCCATATCGGCAATCTGCGGAACTATCTGATGGATGATATCGTAGTGCGGACAATGCGGTACCTCGGATACAAGGTGCGAACAGTGATGAATGTGACAGATATCGATGACAAGACGATCCGTGATAGTCAGAAATCAGGCAAATCACTCAAGGAGTTCACAGTGTTCTATACAGAGGAATTCATGGCGGATTGTGCTCGGCTCGCTATTCTGCCTGCAGATACGATCGCTCCGATCTCGACTCTGATCCCAGATATGGGAGCGGTCATCGATGGACTCATACAAAAAGGATACGCCTATCTTGCTGAGGATGGGAGTGTATACTATTCGGTAGCGAAATTCAAGAAATATGGTGAACTCGCTCATCTCGATGTAAAGTGAATGATATCAAGCGTGAGAATAGACAATGACGAGTACGACAAAGAGCAGGTGGCAGACTTCGCACTATGGAAAGCATATGATGCTGAGGTTGATGGCGACAACTCATGGGAGATCACTGTACATATCGATAGTTCCAAAACTTCTCAAATGCGAAGTAGTTCGAGTGAAAATCGAGAACCACAATGAGTCGTATCGGGTAATACGACGAATGAGGAATCGGAGATTTGAGCTTGAAATACGAGTATTTCAGAGGTTTTACTCAAAGGAAGGCCAGGATGGCATATCGAATGTAGTGCCTGTAATCTGAAATTTTTTGGTACACAGATCGATATCCATATGGGTGGTTGTGATCTCATATTCCCCCATCATCAGAACGAGATAGCTCAGACGGAGGCATATACTGGCAAGAAATTCGCCAACTATTGGCTCCATGGTGGACACCTCCTTGTGGACAACAAGAAGATGGCAAAGAGTGCTAATAATTTTTATACATTGAAAGATATTGTTATCAGATATTGAGCCTCTGAAGAATGAATAGTATGGAGTGATGCTCACATTGAAAAATATATCTATCGTGGATTCCGCCTTATGGCACTCCAGAATCAATATAGAGAGAACTTCAACTTCACATTCGAGAGACTAGGTGCTGCGATCAACACGATCCGCTGACTTGATGAGATGATGAAACGACTCGGTCGATATCGAGATCTATTGCTCCGAGACAAAGTAGAACTCTCGGACGAAGATCGTGAGCTCACGGCAAAGTGAAGGATCAAGTTCCATGATATCACTCGCGAGTTCCGTGAGAATCAGCAATCCTATATGCAAGAGTTCATCGAAAAACTCGAAGATGATTTCGATACACTCGCGGCTATGCAACTCGTTTACGAATACCAGACCTACATCAATACGGGTATCGATGATAGCCTATTCACTGCCTGAGAGTGTAGTTCACTCATCGGACTCATGCAGAGTTGGAACGAGGTACTTTCGATTTTTGATTTTGATCTCCTCACCTCAGAGTCACTTCCTGCAGATATATCTCGTCTTGCTGAGGCTCGCATACTGGCAAAAACCCTGAAAGACTGGGCAGAATCCGACCGTATCCGTGACGAGCTCGTATCGCTCGGATACAAGATGATCGATGAGAAAAACGGATCGAGAGTGGAAAAACTATAAATTTAAAGGCACTATGAATAATCTATTAGAGATAATGACACTGCTAGATGTGTCTGAGAAAGATGCCATGAAGGCTATATTGAATTTAGTATCTCCACCCCCTCCACCTGCAACAAGACAGAACTGGACAAGGCTTAGCACATTCTGAAATAGTGCACCAACAACACAAGACTTATGGAAAAAGTTAGAAGAGGCTGATTTTCGATGTCAAAAATGCTGAAGTCAAATGCGATTATCTTTTAATCATATTAATAGCAATGCAAAGGATCACACATTGGAAAACTCGGAAGTTATATGTTTTTCTTGCAATAGAGCTTGTTCTAAAAAATGAACAGTAGATGAAGATCATCATTTGAAACTTGCTCTAACTG
>JAYWCE010000031.1:0-2302 GCA_043780775.1 Candidatus Altimarinota bacterium
TACAGGCTGACAATTCGAAACTACAGGCATCATCGAAGTGTTGGTTCTCAAAGTACCAGGATGCTATCAGGAACTTCTCAGACAGAACACAAACAACTAGTACTGACTACCTTGTAACTAACGATTTGGGTCTTCTGGACATCTGAATTACTTAGCTCTCTTGGTCCATAGTAGTTCTACGAGGAGCTCCAACTGGTTGTCTGGATGTTTGAGATGATAGTTGAGTATCTACTTTCCGTGGTGAAGATTGTGGTTCAGATCTCCTGGGTGTTTGGGTCTGTGGAACTGTCGGATCACCTACTCTAGCCAGACTGTGTTTCGTGATCTCCAGAGTCAGTGGACTCTGTCGGTCGAGAATGGTATCAGTACAGTATACGTACTGGATCCTACGTTAATCAATCATACAGTTTGGCATTCGTGTTGAGCTGTTCTCTCATTTCTGCCGTGAACTTGTCACCACCAGCCATGACGACTTCGGGTCTGATATTGGGATCTTCTAGGAACGAGTAGGTGAAGGCTGACTTGTGGACCAGATCCTGCAGTGTACTCTCGAGACTGATGACTTTCTTTCTGGTCAAGTCAAGTTCATATTCCAGGATCTCAGTGTTGATCTTGTGGGCTGATAGCATCCTGTAGGTCTCAGAGACGAGTTTGAACTGTTCCCAGAGTTTCTTGTTGGTCTTCATAGCTGAAGTACGGAAGAGCCACTGACAGGCATGGAGACGACCGAAGTGTATCTTGGGAATGATATGGCAATCAGAAGTGAGTGGAGGTTCTGGTTTGACAGGAGCCTCGAAAAACTCGAGTAGATTGGTCTGATCGATGTATCTGGCAATCCTGTACAACCAGGTCTGATCGGGTACTTCATGTTCTGTGAATCCCAGTGGTTTCTCTTCTCTTTCTGACAAGAGAAGGTTGAGTTTCCTGACTAGTAGAGCATTACTATGGGTACCAGTCCTTCGGAGCTGTTCTTTCGAGAGTCTGATATCGAACTGTTTGAACTCCATCACTGTGATTCGGTATACCTTACTATTGTAGACATCCAGTAACCACTCTCTAGTAGTACCTTTGGATCCATAGGGTGGGATGTAGAATGTGTTTGAAACAAGATCATACAGTTCATTCTTCTGGAGGTTGGATGTTTCGAGTCCTTCGGTCTGGCATGGTGCATACTCATGGAGTTCAGGCTGGAACCCAATCATCGAAATTCAAATTATCGAATGAGCGGGATACAGTTCAAGAGTGTGGAAGTCAGATTGCTGAGTATCCGAATCTGAAAACTACGATTCGTGGAACTCACGTATTCTCCATAGAGAAGAATTGTCTTTCGTGAATAGTAGTCTTGGTCTAGCGTATACTCAGCTACTCCAGATATTCTAATCTAGAAGAGTGCATTGCTGAGTGGTATGGTTATCTATCTTGTCATGGTACACTAGTTTTGTGGAGTCTTGTTGTTAGTCCTGATTCTACTCACTGTTCACCATTCCTGATGATTACGAATCTCAACCCAATTTAGTATTATCGTAATGCAGACCCTACGATCTACGAGAAAATACAGAGATAATGCTCAGAACTCGTGAATGTACTGTGGTCTACTATGGTCCACCAGACATAGACCAATTATACGAGATCTCGACAAGACTTGTACAGAAGTCACAGATCTTCAACCAACGAGTATTCCACTCGGATGATCGGTTTGATGAAAATGTAGTACTAGAGGCTCTGGAGACAATGTTGGAAGAGAAGGTAGCAGAGAAACTGGAAAGACGTGGAAAGAGAGAATCGAAACCGAAGAAACCACAACCCACATGGAGAGACAAGATCAACCACAAGAGAGAGTTCATCAAGAGATGTATCCAGAACCAGGCCGTTCTCAACCTCAAGGCAGTGGCTCGCTACACAAAGAGTGGATACAACACTGTGAAGAGAGTACATGATGATATGTACGTACAGGGCTACCTTTCCCCCTATGAGTACAACAACCTCAAGTCATTGGAAGACATGAATAGTCTACAGCGATCCATCACTGAGATAGAAGAAGGTTTCAAGACTGTGACTGATCTCAAGAGAGAGTACCCTACCTTCTCCAAACGGTTCATCCTCAAAGAACTCCACAGCCAAGACTACCGATGGCACATGTTGCCGAGAGAACGAAAGAATCCATTGCACAATCCACCGAGCTCTACCAGAGTCTGTAGGGTAATCTCTCACATCTCTCAATCATTGTTAGATCCAGAGGCAGAGATCCTGTACATCGACGAGGTCAAGTTTCCACTCTTCCAAACATCCACCCACAGTTGGG
>JAYWCE010000032.1:0-6518 GCA_043780775.1 Candidatus Altimarinota bacterium
TTTTATATTTCTAAATTCAGCGATTAATTTTATGTATCGTTTTCTCAATATAACTGGAAAATCTAATTCACTTAATGGAGTAATATTTGGTATTGCCCAATAAAGTCTATTTCTAGCATCTCATTCTCAACTTATAAGATTTTCTATTGCTATTTCCATTCTAGGTAAAATATCCATTACTTTTGATTTTTCAATATCATCCATACTAGTGTTGTTATATTACGATATCCCTCACCACCACCTGTACGCTCACTTTCCCTTTCCACTCATTGCGATCGATCTCCACGATGAGTGAGACTATATTCCCCACTCCGAGGTGGGGTTTTTTATCGGCAGCATTCCACAGGAGAAGCTTGAGTTCTGGTTTTTCGGCTATAGATATGGATAGGTGTTTTTCCTCTTGTCCGAGAGGCTTGGTGCTCGCGATCGTCACATTCTCGAGGAGCCAGAGGGGACGAGGATTGCCGATACCATAGGGACGGAATCGGTCGATAGATGCTAGGGTAGTCACGGAGATCTCATGATGCGGGAGGGCACACTCGATATTGAGGATTTTTTTCGGGAGATTGGCGACATCGTGAGCTCTCGAGATCGCTTGCCACATTGCCTCCTTGAACGCAGGGATTCGCTCAGTCTCGATCGTGAACCCTGCGGCCTGACGATGCCCACCATATCTGACAAAAAACTCTCTGCACTCATCCAGGAGCTCGATCAGGTTACACCACTCAGGAGCACGACAGGATCCGATGGAGAGTGACTTTCATTCACTCACACTCGCAGTGGTATCTATTGCGACCGTATCTCATTTGCGACTGGTGAGTGGGTGATCGTGTCCATTTTTCATCACGATACTCGGCTTGTTGTAGAGCTCAGTGAGACGACCAGCCACAAGTCCGATGATCCCATGATCCAGATCCGCCGCATCAAAAAATAATACAGGGCGAGTGGTATCAATATTCTCAAGGGCTCTCTTGTATTGTGTCTCGGTAGTTCACTTCCTCGTCTCGTTGAGATGCTCGAGTTCTCCGAAGAACTCGTCAGTGCGTCACTCTCCTGCGAGGAGCCAGCGGAGTGCGGTGAGCGGTGTATCCATTCTTCAGGCTGCATTGATCCGGGGTCCGATCTGGAATCCGATGATATCAGCGTTGCCATCGACTGATTCTCGTCACTCTAGGAACTGCCTGAGTCCTACAGATTCCGAGTTCTGCATCTGTCTGAGTCAGAGTGTGGTGATGACACGATTCTCACCGATGATCGGCATACAGTCAGCGACCGTACCGAGTGAGGCGAAGTCGATATAGCGAGTGAGCGTCTCATTTATATTAGGACTCTGTATTCATATCAGTATGCCATGCAACAATTTGAATGCGACCCCAGCACCAGCGAGTCCATGAAAAGGGTAGACTGAGTCTTTTCTCTTCGGATTCACGATCGCAATGACCTCATCTGGGATAGTATCAGGGACAGCATGATGGTCCGTGACGATGACATCGATTCCGACTGATTTCGCATGACGGATCGGCTCGATATCTCGAGTTCCACAGTCGACCGTGATGACGAGGGTGACTCATTTGCTTGCGAGTTCATCAAAAAAATACGATTTTAGGCCATAGCCATCATGTACCCGATGAGGGAGACGATAGGAGACTAGGCATCCTATTTCCGACAGGAACTTCACGAGGATTGCCGTCGATGATACTCCATCGACATCATAGTCACCGAATATAACAATTCGTTCCTTTTTTTCTCTTGCGATCAGTATTCTTTTTACCGCTTTCTCCATATCGGGCATCAGATAGGGATCATGGAGATCAGATATCTGCGGTGCAAAAAATGAATCCAAATCCGCAGGGTCGAGATGGCGATTCGCGAGTAGTATCTCGTAGAGATCTTCGCTATATGGAGAGAGGATATTGACCGTATGTCCACCTTGCGTTTGCATGCGTTTTGACTTTATGATGTTTCGGATTATACTCGTGACTGTCCTTATGCCAAGTTTTTATTTCTTTTCCTTTTTACCTATGCGATCCACACTCATCATCATCTCATCACTCGTGGTACTCTCTAGTTGTACGATGCCATGGTCCAGGACTGAGACTACCAAGCCTGTTAAATACTCGACGACGCAGTCTGATTCTCCAGCTGCTCAGTATTGTACACAGAATGGTGGAGCCGTTTCAATAGAGAAAAATCCAAGTAATCCGACAATGGAGCTGATCTATTGTACCCCAAAATGAGGAGAAAAAATAGACGCATGGAAGTATATGGATATCAAAACTACAGCAACAGGAGCAACCATAATAGGAACTGGTGGAGCACTCTAGTTTTTTTACTTTTCAGAGTCTTCCACTTACTGAGTTTTCTGTTGTTTTTTTGTCATCTCGTAGAGATCTCTTTTAAAATCATCTTACGAAAAAAAGTTAATATAACTCTCATAAGCAAAGGAGAAATGGATTCCTCCGTTGCACCCGGAATGACAAAAAAGAAAAAATCGAAAATCCAGAAAAATCCATTCTCACTACTGACTACTGCCTCCTGATAACTGATCACTTTCCTTATGAATCTCCTTCAGATTTTTTTCATCATATCAGGACTCATCATATTTCTCGTAGCACTCGATATCGCGAGACGAGAACGGTTCAATGCTTTGCATTTTCTGGTATTTCTTGGTGTCGGATCGGGATTGCTCGTTTTCACTGTTTTCCCGAATTCACTCAATATGTTGGGACAACTCTTCGGACTCCAGCGAGGAGCAGATCTCCTCGTGTATACGAGTATCATATTCCTCTTTTATTTCGTCCTTCTCCTCCTCCGCAAGGTCGAGAATACCCGAGAAGAAGTCACTCGACTCATCCGTGAGATCGCTATACAAAATGCAAAAAAATAACATAGTATTTCTCATCAGGGCCTACAACGAAGCCACTCGCATCATGAATGTGATCGAGGGGATTTTTACTGCAGGGTATACTCAGATTCTCGTCATCGATGATGGCTCTACAGATGGGACACAGGCACTACTCCGAGATCTCATACAGGAACAGCGAATCCACTTCGTCCATCATATCACCAACCGTGGGGCCTGAGCGGCACTCGAGACAGGACTTGAGTATATCCGACAAAATGGAACCAAGAATAGTTGGGAATATCTCGTGACATTTGACGCTGATGGCCAGCATGATGTATGAGATATGGACAAGTTCATCCAGGCATTTGATGCAGATGCGTCACTCGATGTGGTGCTCGGATCTCGGTTCATCGTGAAGACCAATACCAATGTTCCATTTTTGCGTAGATGTATCCTGGCTTGAGGTCGTATATTCACTTCTCTGGTTTCAGGGATCCATCTCACGGATGCTCACAATGGATATCGTATGATACGAGTCTGAGTACTTGATCGAGTCAGGATCACCATGGATGGGATGGAGTATGCGAGTGAACTCATCGATCAGATCGGGATATACCATCTCCACTTTGCTGAGGTTCCAGTCAATATCCACTATGATGAGTATACTCTCGGCAAGTGACAACGATATGGTGGCCCACTGCGGATCGTGATCCGTATGTTATTTAAGAAGTTTTTTTAGCTATGCAAACCATCATCATCACTGGAGGAGCCGGATTCATCGGTTCCAATTTTCTCTCGAAATATGTCCTCTTGTTTCCCGAAATCCAGTTCGTCAATATCGATATGCTGACATACGCTGGAAATATCGAGAAGATAGATCTCGCTGCGAGAAGTACTCCGAACTACCACTTCGAGCAAGTGGATATCCGAGATATTGAGGCGCTCAGAGCCGTATATGCGAAATACAATCCAACCGACATCATTCACTTTGCTGCGGAGTCGCATGTTGATAACTCGATCCGTAATCCGCGACTTTTCACTGAGGTCAATATTCTTGGAACGCAGAACCTCCTCGATCTGCATCGGGAATACAACATGAATCGATTTCACTATATATCAACCGATGAGGTCTATGGGGATATCCCAGACTCGGGATACTTCACCGAGGAGACGCATATTGAGCCATCATCTCCGTACTCAGCATCCAAGGCGGGAGGTGATATCCTGGTGCAGGCGTATGGTCGCACCTTTGGCCTCGACTACACGATCACTCGTTGTTCGAACAACTATGGAGCCCACCAGAACAACATCTCCCTGATTCCACTTTTTATAGACAAAATCCAAAAGAACGAAAAAGTCCCACTCTACGGCGATGGATCCAATATCCGCGACTGGCTCTATGTCGAGGATCACTGCGATGCGATCTGGGAAGTGTTCACTCGAGCAGATATTGGATCTGCCTACAATGTCGGGGGCAACAATGAATATACCAATCTCGAGATTACAAAGATATTGTTGCAAGCAATGTGAAAAGATGACTCACTCATCTCATTCGTCCCAGATAGGCCAGGACATGATAAGAGATATGCGATCGATGCAGGCAAGATACAGGTGGATCTCGGTTGGACTCCGAAGACACTTTTCCCTGATGGGATCAAAAAAACTCTCGCATGGTATCTCAATAATTAATCTTTTTTCATATCATGAAAGGTATCATATTAGCAGGATGAAGCGGAACTCGCCTCTATCCGATCACGATGGCCATCTCGAAACAACTCATGCCGATCTATGATAAGCCGATGATCTACTATCCGCTCTCAGTACTCATGCTCGCTGGTATCCGTGAGGTACTCATCATCACGACTCCAGATGATCAGTCAGGATTCGTCCGACTCCTCGGTGATGGTTCACAGTGGGGGATCTTGATATCATATGCTATACAGCCGAGTCCTGATGGGCTCGCTCAGGCTTTTGTCATCGGAGAGGAGTTCATCGGTTCGGATGATGTCTGTCTCATCCTCGGTGACAATCTGTTCTATGGGGATGGATTCTCTATACTCCTGCGGGAAAGTATGCGGATCGTGACACAGGAGCGTCAGTCGGTCATATTCGGATATGAGGTGTCTGATCCAGAGCGGTATGGTGTGGTTGAGTTCGACCGAGCCCATCAGGTCGTATCTATAGAGGAGAAGCCTCGAGATCCGAAGTCTCATTTTGCCGTTGTCGGACTCTATTTCTATACCAATGATGTCATCGAGATCGCGAAGAATATAGAGAGGAGTGCCCGAGGCGAGTTCGAGATCACCTCTGTGAACGAGGAATTCCTCCATCGTCAACAGCTCAAGGTCGAGATCATGAATCGTGGATATGCGTGGCTCGATACGGGGACGCATGAGAGTATGATGGATGCCGCGAACTTCATCTCGATCATCCAAAAACGCCAGTGACTCCAGGTCGGATGTCCCGAGGAGATCGCCTATCGTGCTGGCTGGATCACTCAGGTACAACTCGAGGCACTCGCGAAGCCGATGATGAAAAATGGGTATGGGCAGTACCTCATAAATCTGATAAAGTAAAAAATAGTGTGCAACGGCACACTATTTTTTCTATTTAGTTTTTTACCCAAAAATATAGTTCACAATTCTTTCAGTTGCCATATTAGTTGCGATTTCGATATCTTCTTTTTTCCAACTATCTTTGTGATAATTTGAAAGTGCGATAGCAATAGGATATTTACTATCCTTGTAGCCTGCTTTTTCTTTTACTGAGTTCTGCTTTTTGGTTCTGAACCAGTCATTTCCTATGGATTTATTGATATCCTCTTCGAGGAGCATTTTATTGCCAATCTTGTTTACGAGATTATCAAATTCTTTTTCATCTTCGATGGTGGCATCTTTGCGGATTTGAGGTTTATTACGCCCACTTGCAGGCATGATGTGTTCGACATTTACATTTTCATCAAAATCAAATGTACATCCTTTTTCTGTGGCGTAAAGATACTCATGGAGATATACCAAAATATTATTTTCATAATCTCATATCGCTTCGGTAATATGAGATTTTTGCCAAGCAGCATTGATGTGTTTGTTAAATTCTTCTATGATTTCTGATATGGGTATACTACGATCCACGAGACGAATATTTATGCCAAATAAAAATGTCTTGAAATGTTTACTGGAATATCCACTGTCCACGAGTTCCAAAATAGCAAAGAGACGCATGAGGCAGTCAATAATATCCGAAATCATAGTCTCATCTAATTCATGCACTTCAAATCGAAAGAGATAACTGATGAGATACATCTTTGTGTTTTCATTGAATTTTAGGAGCAATTTTATTTTTTGGTATCCCTTGATCGTATCCCATATTGTCGTGATTTTTTCGAGGTTTTCACAAAAATCGATTGGTTCGTCGAGGAGCTTTGGGTTTATATTGAGAAAATATTTTCTGAGCCCCGGCATCGTGACATCGACCGACTCACCATTGATATACGATTTATCGATTGCTCTCCTGATATACATATATTGTTGTAAGACTGAGTCGAGACTCGCCACTTTTTGTTGACTGAGTCTTTCGGTAAGTCTATTGATATTTTTCCATTTTTCATTGAAATCTTCGGTTTTTTCTCCAGATTTTGAGTAGAGTTGTGCTGATATGATATCCGCATCAGAGA
>JAYWCE010000033.1:0-6498 GCA_043780775.1 Candidatus Altimarinota bacterium
GATATTACAAAGACTGGTCTCGTCCTAGTCGATTTTTGGGCGGAGTGGTGTGGTCCATGCCAGATGATGCTCCCTCGTCTGGAACAACTCGCTGTATCTACAGAGGGCAAGGCAGTAGTTGCCAAGCATGATGTCGATAGTGATCCGACGGTACCGAGTGGATTCCGTATTATGTCTATACCGACGATGATCCTCTTCAAAGATGGTCAACCAGTCGAGAAGTGGGTCGGTGCTCAGGATGTCGTGACTCTCGAAGCGGCGATCGCCACGCATGCCTAATTCTATCTCAGTGTTTCTCTTTTTTTGTCATTCGCCTCGCGGTGAGTGACAAATTTTTCGCTTATAACCAATATCTATGCAATTCGAATACTACTCTATACTCGCGATCTCCCGTGAGGCCACAGCCGATGAGATCAAAAAAGCCTACCGAAAAAAAGCCATGGAAGTCCATCCAGATCGCCATGGTGGTGACAAAATAAAAGAAGCAGAATTCAAAAAACTCAATGAAGCCTATTCTATCCTTTCTGATGCTGAGAAAAAAACCCATTATGATCGCCATGGAACCATGGATAATCATGGTCAGTGAGGATGATTTGGTGGGTTTTCTCAGGGGTTTGATGCTTGAGATCTTGGCGATATTTTCTCATCATTTTTTGGTGGTGGATTCGGCGGTGGTGCAGGCGGACGATCACGGCAGCGAGCTGATACCTTAGAGGATATCGAGATCAGGATTCGTATATCTCTCGAGGATGCGATCCGAGGGACGAGCCGCAAGATCGAGTTCGACCGATCAGCAACTTGTCATCACTGCAGTGGCAAGTGAGGCCGGACTGAGACCTGCGTGACTTGTCGTGGACAAGGTCAAGTTCGCGAACGAGTACAGACCGTGTTCGGTGTGATGGAACAGGCTCGAGAGTGTGGGGTGTGTCATGGCAAGTGAGAACGAATTATAGAGAAGTGTGAATACTGTCATGGCAAAGGCAAGATCAAGGACAAGATCGAGAAGACGATCGATATCCCAAAGGGAATCGAAAATGGCATGACTATCAAGCTCCGAGGCGAGGGAAACAAGGGAACTGACGGCAATGGCGATCTCTATATCACATTCACCGTTCCAGAGAATGAAGGGGGGTTGAGTCGTGATGGAGCGGATCTCCACTATGTAGTCCGTATATCTCCAGCGGAGGCAGCACTCGGTGTTGAGCGGACTCTCGATCTCCCGATCCTCGGCAAAAAAGATATTGACATCAAGGCAGGAACTCAGCATGGAACGGTGATATCATACCGAGATGAGGGCATGGAACGACTCGACCGCAAGTGAGGCTCTGGTAGTCTCCTCATCCACATCGAGATCGATATTCCTGCGAAACTCTCTGGAGATCAAAAGAAACTCTATGCGGCACTCCTCCAGTCGGAGTGAGGCAAGATGAAAAAATGATGGATCCAAGAGTTCTTCGGTGAATAAGAAATAGGGGAAGCAAAAATTTTGTTTTCCCTATTTTTTCTATATAATAGACAAAACACTATGGCACAAATAGCAATCCGCGAATACGACGCCAAGCGTATGTTCGCCGAGTTCTCATCATCTCCATATCGAGGCTATCTGATCGAGAATCAGCATGATATCGATGCGTTCGCAAAAAAAGAGATTACAGGAACAACCACTCCGTCCCGTTCCACGGGGCATCCCTCAAGAGGGGAATCTGAAAATAAAAAATGGGTAATCAAGCCAGATCAGCTCTTCGGAAAACGAGGTAAATATGGTCTCATCGGCGTCAATCTCGATATTGCGAGTATTCGCAAATGGTGGGAGGAACACTGCCAGAAGATTATCACTATAGACAAACAAGAAGGCAAGCTCACAACATTTCTCATCGAGCCATTCGTGCCTCATACTGAGGAATACTATATCGCTATCAAGACAGAGCGAGATCACGATGTGATATATTTCTCGACGGCTGGAGGTATTGAGGTGGAGGAGAACTGGGAAACAGTACGAGAATTACATATACCACTATGAGGTACGATCTACGATCTAGAGGTAGAACAATTGGTAGATACATTTGGTATCGTTGATGAGAAAATCCAAGAGTTTATTATGTTGCTCTATTCATTCTTCCGAGAATACGGATTTGCATATCTTGAGGTTAATCCGTTCAGTTTTGCAACTGATGGATTGGTCGTATGTCTCGATATGGTAGCACGAGTCGATGATAGTGAGGAGTTCCGACAGCGACGACACTGGGTAGGTCTCGTATTCCCGCATCCTTTTGGTCCTGAGAAAACTACCTGAGAAAAATATATCGAGAAACTGGATTCTGAGACGGGTGCAAGTCTGAAGTTCCGTATTCTCAATCCAGAGGGTCGCATCTGGCTCCTGACCTCTGGTGGTGGAGCATCGGTCATCATCGCAGATACTCTGGCGGATCTCGGATTTGCTACGGAGATCGGTAACTATGGTGAGTGTAGTGGTAACCCTGATCGTGAAAACACCAAAGCGTATACAACAACACTCCTCGATGCTATGCTCAATGTTTCTGCCACCCTGAGTGAAATGAAGCAATCCAGTCAACAAAACATTTGACCAAAATATCTCGTGATTGCATGAGCAATTGCGAACTTTACCCATATCGATCGCACTTTTGCAGGGATCATTGATGCCTTCCGAGATCGTATAGCTGATATGCATGCCCAGAACGTTCATATTCTCGTCAGAAGAGGTGGAATCAATGATGTCAAGGGATTGGCTATGATGCAAAAAGCCTGCGAAGAACTCTCACTCCCATGCGAGATCGCTGATGGGAGTGAGTATATGACCGATATTTTGAAGAAAATACAACTTTAAAAATGCTATGTCTATTATTTTTTCTCATCCGTATTCTGATTTTATTGGTCATATTGGTACCTTCACGATATCGACTGGTCCAGTTATAGTGAACCAAAATGGAGATAAAATCCTCCTCCATATCTCATCATCGACCAATAAATATCAATTTATCGGTGGACGACTCGATGACTCACTTTCATTTCGTGAGAATGCCCTCATGAGAGCCCGAGAAGTCGTATGAGATAATACGATCACTCTCACAGAGGATGATCCGACGATTTTGATTGATACGATTACCAGAGATAACCAGCCAGAACAGATGCTTCTCATCCATTATAGAGCTCATATTGAGAATGAGATCAAGATAGGAGAAGCTCGCTGGTTCACTATATCCGAGATTGAAGACCTCCACAAAAATTGAAATACTTCGTCTCCAAATATCCTGATTGCGAGTCAACACTTCCTCTCCAAATAATTATTCTCATGTTTACTCTCACTTCCAAAGCCATCATCTATGGTCGTCATCCTGATGTTGCTCAGCGTATGCTCGACTTCGATTTTCTGTCAGGTCGTTCTCCATCGGTTGCAGGACTCATCGATCCCAATAGTCGTCGGTCCTCTGTGACGAAGTTATTTTTTGGTGGAGAGGAGATCCTCGTACCGATCTATCCCAGTGTGGCAGATATCCCAGCGGATTCTAGTGTTGATACTTTTATCAATCTGGCATCATTCCGATCTGCCACGGAGGCGACCTGGGAGGCGATCCACTCGGAGCGATTTACTCATATTGTCATCATCGCTGAGGGGATACCAGAGCGAGATATCAGAGAGATCATCGCGTATACTCAACCTGGAAATTCCCAAAAACAAGAAATTCAAGGAAGCAAAATTTTATCGAAATGAGTTTCCTGATCTGGAAATGATTGAGAGAATAATTTTTCTGATGAAGGAGTTCGTAGTTTTTCAGAGCTTTCTGCGAATATTCGCATTATAGGGCCTGCAACAGCTGGCGCCATCGTCGGTGGCACTCTGCGTATGGGGAACTCTGGCGGATCACTGGAAAATATCGTAGCAAGTTGATTATACAAAAAAGGATCGGTTGGTTTTGTTTCACGCAGTGGTGGTATGTCGAACGAGATGTTTCGAGTGATCGGGACTCGCACCGATGGGATTCACACGGGGATTGCTCTCGGTGGAGATCGTTTCGTGTGCTCGACATTTCGGGATATTATACTAGATTACAATCAGAATCCAGAAATCAAGATGATCGTGATGCTCGGTGAGGTGGGATCTCGTGATGAACTCGAGATCGCAGAACTCCTCACTCAAAAAGAAATCACAAAACCAGTCGTTGCCTATGTCAGTGGATCGTTCGCAGAGGCACTGACCACGGAGGTACAGTTCGGGCATGCAGGAGCCAAGGCGAATGCCGATGAAGAGAAAGCGAGCTACAAAAACAAAGCACTTCGTGAGTCTGGGGCCCGTGTCCCTGAGAGTTATGCGGATTTTGGTGATTTGATTGCAATAGTAGCTCGGGAATTGTGAATTGGCAATCCTGGATGAGCAATGAATATAGAAATACAGAAAAAACTCCAAGCTATCGCAAATAGAAAGCCGACTCGATTTACCTCGACGATCTCAGATGAGCGAACTGATGATGTCCTCTACAACGGTCGACCACTCACGGAGTATATAGGAGATGCGAGTATCGCGAAGGTGATCGGTGCCCTCTGGCTCAAGCGAGATCTCCCACAATTTGCCCTCGACTATATCAACACGATCATCATCCTCCTCGCGGATCATGGTCCTGCGGTCTCGGGTGCAACCAATACGATCGTTACAGCGAGAGCGGGCAAGGATATCCTCTCATCTCTGGTTTCAGGTCTCCTGACTATCGGCCCTCGGTTCGGTGGAGCGATCGACGGAGCGGCTCGTACCTGGTACGAGTCAGCACAAAAGGAAACCTCCGAAGATCTCATCACTCGTATGAAAAAATCAGGGAATCCTATCCAAGGAATCGGTCACAAAGTGAAGAGCAAATTCAATCCTGATGGTCGCTGTGATATCCTCAAAACTCTCGCAAAAGCGATCCCATCGAGTACCCACCTTGACTACGCTCTCTCCGTCGAGGCACTCACACTGGAGAAACGTGCCAATCTCATCCTCAATGTCGATGGTCATATTGCGGCTTCGATGCTCGATATATTTGTCTCGATCGGGATGAGTCCAGCCGAGATAGAGGTGTATATTGATGCAGGGATATTCAATGCGTTCTTCATCCTTGCCCGCTCGATCGGATTCATCGGGCATGCTCTCGATCAAAAGAGACTCGGGGAACCGCTCTACCGGACGGCGTGGGAGGATATCCACTATGGGGAGTAGTTTCCTTGTATATTCTCATATTTCTCATACAATCCTCATATGTCTACCTCCTACCTCGATCTCGTCAATGTTCCATCCTTTGGGAAAAAGCGGGAATCTACATTCAATCCGGAACGCGGGGAAATGGCCTACTGGTGCCGAGACTGTCGCAAGCAAGTCGAGCCGATCCATCTCGCACCACAGAAAGTGGGCAAGCAAGTCCGAGAGCTCCTCTACGAGTGTCCAATCTGCCATAGTCGCCGAGTAGCAATAGGTACGGTGGAATGATTAAAAGAACACTATGAAAGAAAGCGAGTATAATTTCAATAAAGAATGAATATTTTAAATTCCACAGATCCTATCGAAATTTCCCATGAATTGCGTATTCAACATGAAAAATTAGATAATGACCAATCAAAGATCCCATCAATTGGTACAATGAAAGTAATTGCCGAAACTGCTCTTAGGTTCTTCGAGATTTCAAATGATAACTTAAAGAATCCAGATCAGAAAAAGCATTTAGAATTTTTAATTTGAAAATTGAAAAGAGCTCGTATAGAATTAGAACAACCTGAGATGAGTGAATCAGCGATATGAGATATTTGGTTTACGATCCATCGGAACACTGGTTGAATGAAGACATTTGAAGAGATAAATAAATATCTTAAATACTAAATACTAAATCCGTCTAGTATTTTTTATTTGCATTCAAAAAATTTATGAATATATTACTTTGTATACATCGTATGTATTTATATTTCTTTTCTTTCTTTGTATGGAAAAACTTACCAACAAGGAACAAGTCGTCCTCCACGAGATCAGAGAGTTCATCTCTCGTAGTGAGAAGATGACGATCCGAGCACTCCAGACGGCTCTCGGATATGCCTCACCTCGCTCGATATCAGTCCTCATCGATCAGCTCATCACCAAGGGGTGGATCTACCGAGACAGTCAGGAGCAGATCCGTATCTCTCCAGACTTCAGGTCAGATAGTCATGAGGTCAGGATGATCCCACTCATCGGCACTATTGCTTGCGGGATGCCGATATTCGCCGAGGAGAACATCGAGACTGAGATCCCAGTATCGACCAAGCTCGTATCACTCTCGAAGAAATATTTCTTCCTCAGAGCACAGTGAGACTCTATGAATCAAAAATGAATCGATGACGGAGATCTTGTCCTCATCGAGCAGACGAGTGTCCCACAGGATGGACAGATCGTCGCTGCTCTCATCAACGATGAGGCAACACTCAAGGAGTTCCGTCATGAGTGAGATATCGCATATCTCATCCCTCACTCGGACAATCCTC
>JAYWCE010000034.1:0-2275 GCA_043780775.1 Candidatus Altimarinota bacterium
CAACCCTCAAGGATCTCCTGATAAAAAATGGAATTGCCGAAAAAGATATACAGAGTGTACAGATCAGTATCAATCCAAATTATATTTATGATAATGGGAAGTCGACGATCGATGGATTCGTAGCGACGCATGGTCTCACGATCAAAATCCGAAAACTCGAATCCGTAGATGCTATCCTCACGGGTGTCAGCTCGGTGACTGGCGTACGCATACAGAGTACTGGGTACGATATCGATGACAAAACAGAGCTCTATAGGACTGCTCGCAATCTCGCTATAGCGAAGGCTCGGGCAAAGGCGGAGGATATGGCTAAAGCTACTGGGATATCTATTGGCAAGGTCACCTCTATCAGTGAGAGTCAGAGCTCAACTCCACCGATCTATCAGAATCAGATGATGAAGGTATCCAGTGATGAAGTAGGCAATGCTGGTGGTATTTCTGCTGGACAACTCGAGGTCACGACTACTGTATCTATCAACTACGAGATCCTCTAGTATTTTGGTTGACGATCAACCTCAAGTTCACTCTCGGGGTTGATTTTTTTGAATTTTCCATATCCTGAGTTCTAAGTTCTAAAATATAATCCCTACCCATGGCTAATATCGATATCGCTCCGAGCAAGACTATGCTCAATCTCCTCCATATCCTCCCTGCATTTGCTGACGAGGCAAAGCTCAGACTCAATGCACTCGTAGAGATCAACTCTATGACGATCAACAAATATGAGATCATCACCGAGACAGGTACACTGAAACTCGATCGTGTGGGATATTCTTCTCTCGCGTATCCATTTGCCTACGGGGCGGTCCCCTGTACCTGGGATCACGACAATGATGCTCTCGATATAGAGATCGTCGGTGTCACAGAGCCACTCGTGCCTGGGTGTCTCGTAGAGGCTCGTATCATCGGTATCATGCGGTTCGATGATGGAGGTGAGATCGATGACAAGGTGATCGCCGTACTCGCCGATGACAAGCGGATGGATCATATCACGAGTTACGAGCAACTCGGAGCTCACTGGGTGAAGGAAACTCAGTACTACTGGGAGCATTACAAGGATCTGAAGAAACCTGGAACTTGCAAGGTAAACGGATTCTACGGAGTCGAAGAAGCAGTGAAAACGATCAAAGAATGTGAGGCAAGATATGTGAGTGAATACTTACCGAAGTTTAAATAGAACACTATGTCTCAAGAATTCAAAACTATTGCTATAGTGGAAGATGATGATTACTTCTACCGACAGATGCTACCGTTCTTGATGCCATTAGAGATAGAGATACTACGGGCTGATAATCGAAACGATACAATGAAACTCATCGGTGAACTATCTGAGGAAGTTTTCTGGATTGTAGACGGAAATTTTCCAAAATTTAACTGAGAAGGAGTACATACCCTATGACCATCTGTAGTGAATATAATTAGAGAATATAAAAAATGAGATGGGGGTATCATATGATTTACATCAGATCCAACTATATTCAAATGAACCCATATCCCAGTTTTTGATAAAAGATTTTTCACTAGCTCAATGTGAAAAATAGTAGAACTCATACTCAAGACTCAGAAATCTTCATCCTAATATATATCTATGTCTCTCGATCTCTACTCATATCTCTCTATGCAAAATGAACAAAATACATCTACTCGCCGACTCGTACTCACCTGTCAGTCTGGACTCGAGTCACTCGTGAAGCGAGAATGTGAGAGACTCGGTTGTACCGATATCGTAGCAACCGATCGACTCATCTCCTGTACTGGAACAGACCGGAATATGTATGAACTCCTTATCTGGAGCCGATTCTCGAATCGAGTATATATCGAGCTCACCAGTGCGAAAATCGAGGATTTCGATACGCTCTATGATACGCTGAATGGACTCAGGTGGACAGACTACCTCACGGGTAAGGAGCGGATCGTCGTCGAGGCCGCATCGACCAGATCTACACTCGAACACACTCCGACTATCCAGAGTGTGAGCCAACGGGCGATATTCTCGACACTCAATACACCCAATCTGACGAACGGGATCGAGGTACATATCCTCATCCTCATCGTGGACAATGTGGCCCATATCCTCCTCGATATCACAGGTGATCCGCTCCACAAGCGTGGATATAGACGGGAGGCTGGTGAGGCACCAATCAAAGAAAATCTCGTAGCAGCCCTCGTCGCGTTCGCCAACTGGAAATACGCCACTCCCCTCCTCGACCCGATGTGTGGATCTGGTACGATAGCAATCGAGGCAGTGATGATCGCACGCAATATCGCCCCTGGA